>CAZSQE010000052.1:0-9841 GCA_964608905.1 uncultured bacterium
ACCTCGAGCGCGCCGGCGCCGCCGGCAGGCGGATGAGCGTCTCGGGCACGGCGACGCCCGCGCGCTCGAGGTAGTCGCGGGCGGCGAGCTGCGACTCGGTGGCCGGGTACTCGTGCACCACCGTCCACAGCAGCGAGTCGGCCGCCGCCGGCCGGTCCAGCCGGCGGCTCAGCACCCACGCCTGCGCGGTGAGCGCCTTGGCGGCCCAGGGCGTGCCCGCGAACTCGGCCGCCACCTTGCGGTACTCCTCGAGCGCGCGCCCGGGCTTGTCCTGCTGGAAGAGGAAGATCTCGGCCAGCAGGAAGCCCGCCTCGGCGCGCTTCTGCAGCGTGTCGCCCTCGCTCTTGCGGAACTCGGCCATGCGCTCGAGGTTGGTGAGGCGGCCCCGCGCCTGCGCCACGAACGGCGAGGCCGCGAACTGCTCGGCCACCCGCGCGTACTCGACGCGCGCGCCCTCGAAGTCCTCGGCCGAGGTCTCCAGCGCGTAGCCCAGCCGGTACTGCGCCTCGGCGCTGAGCGGCGACTTGGGATGGAGCCGGGCCACCTCGCGGTAGGCGTCGAGCGCCTCGTCCCGGCGCTCGGCCAGCAGGTCGACCGTGCCGATGCGCAGCAGCACCCGGCCGTAGCGGTCGCCGGCCGGCGTGGGCTTGTAGGCGACGGGGGCCTCCTGGCCGACGGCGACCTCGGGCGGCCGCTGCATCGCCAGCTCCTGCCGCAGCACGCCCAGCGCCCGGTCGAAGTCGCGCGAGCCCTCGAGGCAGTCCACCTCGCGCAGCAGGAAGCCGAAGCGCTCCTCGTCGTCGCGCGCCGTCACCCCCAGCGCCCGGAAGTCGTCCTGGGCCGGCCCGAACTGCCCGGCGCCGAGGCGCGCCTCGGCCCGCGCCGCCAGCGCCAGCGGCCCCAGCCGGCTCTTGGGGAAGCGCTCGAGCACCTGCCCGGCGCAGTGGGCCGCCGCCGAGTCGCGGTCGAGCGTCGCCAGCGCGCGGGCGCGCTCGAGCCAGGCGTAGGGCGCGAGCTGGCTCCGCGGCGCGCGCTCGAGGAAGCGCTCGAACGACTTCTCGGCCTCGAGCGGGTGGTGCGACTGCCGGTAGCCCACGCCGAGGTAGAACAGCACCTCGTCGCCCAGGTCGCTGCCGGGGAAGCGGACGGCGAAGTCCTGGAGCATGTTCACGGTCTCGCGCGGGTCGTCGCGGCCGAGCAGCGCGCGCGCCCACAGCAGGTAGGCGTCGTCCACCCACTTCGACTTCGGGTAGTTCGCCATCACCTTCTTCGACATGTCGATGGACTTGAGGAAGTCCCCCGACGTCCCGGTCGCGGTCTTGTCCACCGCGTAGGGCTCGCCGTTCGTGGCCTTGAAGTAGTACCTCCGGGCCAGGTAGAAGGTGTTGTAGTAGGCGCACGAGCCGGCGAGCAGCGCCAGCGCCAGCAGCGCCATCAGGGCACGCGGTCTCACGGCGCCTCCTGCAGGGCGGCGACGTCCAGCGGCCCTCGCCGCAGCGCCGCCATCCCCGAGACCGCCGCGATGGCGCCGGCCAGTGTGGTGATCACCGGGATGCCCAGTGCGACGGCACGGGCGCGGATCGCCCGGCCGTCGGATTCGGACTCGCGTCCGTGCGGGGTGTTGAGCACCAACCGGATCTCCCCGTTCTCGATGAGGTCCACCGCGTTCGGCCGTCCCTCGTGCACCTTGCAGACCTGCCGGCACGCGACCCCGTGGCCGGCGAGGAAGCGGGCGGTCCCCCGGGTCGCCACCAATGCGTACCCCAGATCCACCAGTTGCCGCGCCATGAACGTGATGGCGCGCTTATCCGAGTCGCGCACGCTCAGGAACACCGTGCCCGCGGTCGGCAGCGGCTCGCCCGCGCCGAGGTGCGCCTTCGCCAGTGCCCGGCCCAGGTCGAGGTCGCGGCCCATGACCTCACCGGTGGACTTCATCTCCGGACCGAGCCGCGCGTCCTCCCCCGGGAAACGGGCGAAGGGTAGCACGGGCTTCTTGACGCTGACGAGTCGCCCCACCGGCGCCCGTTCCGGGGCGATGTCCGCCAGGCGCTCGCCGGCCATCACGCGCGCCGCCAGCCGCGCCAGCGGCAGACCGACCGCCTTGCTGGCGAACGGCACGGTGCGCGAGGCCCGCGGGTTCGCCTCCAGCACGTAGACCCGGTCGTCGCGCACCGCCAGCTGGACGTTGAGCAGGCCCCGCACGCCGAGCGCACGCGCCAGCACGGCCGTGATGCGGTGGACCTCGGCGATCGTCGCCGGCCCGAGCGTGAAGGGCGGGATCACGCAGGTCGAGTCGCCCGAGTGGATGCCGGCCTCCTCGACGTGCTCCATCACCGCACCCACCAGCACGCGCTCGCCGTCGGCCACGGCGTCCACGTCCACCTCGATCGCGCCCTCGAGGAAGCGGTCGAGCAGCACCGGCTCGGCCGCCGAGACCCGCGCCTCCGCCTCCAGCCACGCCTCGAGCTCCCGTGGCCCGTGCACCACGCGCATCCCCCGCCCGCCCAGCACGTACGAGGGCCGCACGAGCACCGGCCAGCCGAGCCGCTCGGCCGCCGCGCGCGCCTCCGCGACCGTGGCGGCGGTGAGCGACTCCGGCTGGCGCAGGCCGAGCCCGGCGACCAGCTCGCGGAAGCGGGCGCGGTTCTCGGCCCGGTCGAGCCCGTCCCACGGCGTGCCCCACAGCGGCACGCCCGCCGCGTGCAGCGTCCGCGCCAGCGCGAGCGACGTCTGGCCGCCGAGCTGCACGATCACCCCCGCCGGATGCTCGCGCTCGACGACGTTCAGCACGTCCTCGGCGGTGAGCGGCTCGAAGTAGAGCCGGGTCGAGACGTCGTAGTCGGTGCTCACGGTCTCGGGGTTCGAGTTCACCATCACCACGTCGTAGCCGCGCTCGCGCAGCTCGAGCGCGGCCTGCACGCAGCAGGAGTCGAACTCCAGCCCCTGCCCGATGCGGTTCGGACCGCTGCCGATGACCACCACCCGCGGCCGTCCGCTCGGCGGCACCTCGTCCTCGTCCTCGTACGTCGAGTAGAAGTAGGGCGTGACCGCCGGGAACTCGGCGGCGCACGTGTCCACCGCCTTCATCGCCGGCACGATGCCCGCCGCCAGGCGCCGCCGGCGCACCGCGGCCTCGTCCAGCCCGAGGCCGCGGGCGACGCGCCGGTCGGACAGGCCGAGGCGCTTGGCCGCCCGCACCAGCCCTTCGCGCCAGGGGGCCTCCGGCCCGCGCGCCGCCGCCGCGGCGAGCGAGGCGTCCATGCGCACGACGCGGGCGAACTGGTGCAGGAACCAGGGCGCGATCCCGGTGACGCGGGCGAGTGTGTCCGGCGGCTCGCCCGCCGCCAGCGCTTGGAACAGGTCGCGCAGCCGCTCCGGCTGCGGCACCGTGAGCGCGTCCCGCCGCGCCGCGCGCTCCTCCTCCGTCCACGGCGGCCCGGGCCCCGGCAGGTCGTCGTCGCCCCGCTCGAGCGCGCGCCAGGCCTTGAGCAGCGCCTCCGGGAAGGTTCGGCCGATGCCCATGGTCTCGCCCACCGACTTCATCCGCGTGCCCAGCCGGCGGTCGGCCGCCGGGAACTTCTCGAACGCCCAGCGCGGGATCTTCACGACGCAGTAGTCGAGCGCGGGCTCGAAGCAGGCGGGCGTCACCCGGGTGATGTCGTTGGGGATCTCCTCCAGCGTGAGCCCGGCCGCGAGCAGGGCCGCGATCTTGGCGATCGGGAAGCCGGTGGCCTTGCTGGCCAGCGCCGAGGAGCGCGAGACGCGCGGGTTCATCTCGATCACCCGCAGCTCGCCGGTCGCGGGGTGCAGCGCGAACTGGACGTTGGAGCCCCCCGCCTCGACCCGGACGGCCCGCATCGCCGCGAGCGCCGCGTCGCGCAGGCGCTGGAGGTCGCGGTCGCTCAGGGTCTGCGCCGGCGCCACGGTGATCGAGTCGCCGGTGTGCACGCCCATGGGGTCGACGTTCTCGATCGAGCACACGACCACGCAGTTGTCGCGGCGGTCGCGCATCACCTCGAACTCGAACTCCTGCCAGCCGGCCAGGTACTCCTCGACCAGGACCGAGCCGGCCGGGCTGGCCGCGATGCCGAGACGGGCCGCCTCGCGCAGCGCGCGCCGGTCGTGCACCAACCCCGAGCCGGCGCCGCCCAGGGTGAACGAGGCGCGGACCACGAGCGGGAAGCCCAGCGTCTCACCCAGCGCCAGCGCCGCGGCCACCGTGGTGGCGCAGCCGCTGCGCGGCAGCTCGAGTCCGGCGCCCAGCATCGCCGCCTTGAACCGCTCGCGGTCCTCGGCCGTCTCGATCGCCTCGAGCGAGGCTCCGATCAGTCGCACGCCGTGGCGCTCGAGCACCCCGCCGCGGGCCAGCGCCACCGCCAGGTTGAGCGCGGTCTGCCCGCCGAGCGTGGGCAACAGCGCGTCCGGCCGCTCGCGCTCGATCACGCGCTCGGCGACCTCCGGCAGCAGCGGCTCGACGTAGGTGCGGTCGGCGGTCTCCGGGTCGGTCATGATGGTCGCCGGGTTCGAGTTCAGCAGCACGACTTCGAGCCCGAGCGAGCGCAGCGCGCGGCAGCCCTGCGTGCCGGAGTAGTCGAACTCGCAGGCCTGCCCGATGACGATGGGTCCGGCCCCCAGCACCAGCACCCTGCGCAGGCCGGGGGTGACGGGCATCAGCCGGTCCCCGCCGCGGCGGCCGCGGGGACCGGCACGGCCCGCGCTCCCGCGGTCAGCCGGGCGAACGCCCGGAACCAGCCGCGCGCGTCGTGCGGCCCGGGCGCGGCCTCGGGGTGGTACTGGCAGGACAGGACCGGCAGGCCCCGGTGCGCCATGCCTTCGAGCGTTCCGTCGTTGGCGCTGACGTGCGTCGCCTCGAACTCGCCGGCCGGCAGCGTGGCCGCGTCCACCACGAAGCCGTGATTCTGCGCGGTCACCTCGATCGCGCCGGTGCGGCGGTCCAGCACCGGGTGGTTCGCCCCGCGGTGACCGAACTTGAGCTTGTGGGTGCGCGCGCCGAAGGCCAGGCCCAGCAGCTGGTGTCCGAGGCAGATGCCCAGCGTCGGCACCGCGTAGGCCAGCGTGCGCGCCGTGGCGATGGCGAAGTCGAGCGGCTCCGGGTCGCCCGGGCCGTTCGAGAGCACCACCCCCGCCGGCGCGAGCGCCAGCACCGCGCGTGCCGGCGTGCGCGCCGGCACGACCCGCACGCGGAAGCCCTCGGCCCGCAGCCGCCGCAGGATGCCCCGCTTGACCCCGAAGTCGAGCACCACGACCAGCGGGCGCGCCGCGTCCGCGACGCCGCCGGCGGCCCGTGGACCACACCCGTCCCCCGTCCACTCGTACGCGGCGGCGCAGGTCACGCGGTCGGCCAGCGCGAGGCCCAGCATCGGCGGGCTCGCACGGGCCTTGCGCACCAGCGCGTCGGGGTCGCCCTCGAGCGCCGAGAGACAGCCACGCATCGCGCCGCGCTCGCGCAAGTGGCGGGTGAGCGCGCGGGTGTCCACGCCCGTGATGCCCGGCAGGCCGCGCGCGAGCAGGAGCCCCTCGAGGGTGGGCGGGAGCCCGTTCGGGTGCTCGCACAGGTCCCGGCACACGAGTCCCTGCGCACGCAGGGCCGCGCTCTCCCAGTCCGCCTCGCTCACGCCGTAGTTGCCCGGCGATGGCCAGGTGAAGGTCACGATCTGGCCGGTGTACGACGGGTCGGAGAGCACCTCCTGGTAGCCCGTCATCGACGTGTTGAACACGACCTCGCCGCAGGTCTCAGCGAGCGCGCCGCACGACTCGCCCCGGAAGACGCGGCCGTCCTCGAGCGCCAGCAGCGCGGGCGGGCGAGTCATCGGGCGGCCCCGCGGATGTGCACCCGGCTCAGCGCGCCGCCGCCGCCACGTCGCGCGCCCGCACCACGCGCACGCGCGGGTCGGCGTGCGTCAGGCGCCCGCCGCAGACCGTGGCCAGCGCGCGGCCGGTGAGCCGCCAGCCGGCGAAGGGCGTGTTGCGCCCCTTCGACTGGAAGCGCGCCGGGTCGACCGTCCACTCCTCCGCCGGGTCGATCAGCACCAGGTCGGCCGGGTCGCCGGGCGCGAGCCGCACCGGCGGCAGGCCGAAGACCCGCCGCGGCGCGTCCGTCCACAGCTCGAGCGCGCGCTCGAGCGTGACGTGCCCGGGCTTCACCAGGAAGGTGAGGGTCAGCGCCAGCGCGGTCTCGAGGCCGACGATGCCGAACGGCGCCTGGTCGAACGGCGCGCGCTTGTCGTCGGCGGTGTGCGGCGCGTGGTCGGTGGCCAGGCAGTCGATCGTGCCGTCGGCGATGGCGTCGATCACCGCGTCGCGGTCGGCGGCCGAGCGCAGCGGCGGGTTCATCTTGGCGTCGGTGTCGTACTCGCCCACCGCCTCGTCGGTCAGCGTCCAGTAGTGCGGGCAGGTCTCGCCCGTCACCGCCAGGCCGCGCGCCTTCGCGTCGCGCAGCGCCGCCAGCGAGGCGGCGCACGACAGGTGCGCGAAGTGCAGGCGCCCGCCGGTGAGCGCGGCCAGCTCGACGTCGCGGCGGACCATGACGCTCTCGGCGGCGTCGGGCAGGCCGCGCAGGCCGAGGCGGGTGGCGGTCGGGCCTTCGTGCATCTGCCCGCCGGCGGCGAGCAGCGGGTCCTCCTCGTGCGCCACCACCGGCAGGCCGGCGTGGCGCGCGTACTCGAGCGCGCGCCGCATGAGGAAGGCGTTGGCCACCGGGTGGCCGTCGTCGCTCAGCGCCACGGCGCCGGCGCGCTTGAGCCCCAGCGCCGGCGCCAGCTGCGCGCCCTGCTGGCCCATGGTGAGCGCGCCGATGGGGTGCACGCGGCAGTGCCCGACCGCGGCGGCGCGCTCGCGCACCCACTCGAGCTGCACCGCCTGGTCCAGCACCGGGTTCGTGTTGGGCATGCAGCAGACGGCGGTGAAGCCGCCCGCCGCCGCGGCGTGCGTGCCGGTGGCGATGGTCTCCTGCACCGCGCCGCCGGGCTCGCGCAGGTGCGCGTGCAGGTCCACCAGCCCGGGCGCCAGCAGCAGGCCGTCGGCGTCGATGACGCTGCCGGCCTCGCGCAGGCCCGGCTGCTCGACGATGCGGCCCTCGCGCAGTCCGAGGTCCACGCGCTCGCCGGTGCGCCAGTGGCGCGCGCCGCGGATCAGGGTGATGGGTCTCATGCGCTCTCCCCCTTCGCCGGCACCCGCTCGCGGTGGGCGCTCCGCGCCGCGGCGCAGCGCGCCAGCACCGCGCAGCGCAACGCCACGCCGTTGTTCACCTGGTCGAGGATGACGGAGCGTTCGCTGTCGACGACCTCGGGCGCCACCTCGACGCCGCGGTTGATCGGCCCGGGGTGCAGCACCACCGCGTCGCGGGCCAGCAGCCGCACGCGCTCGGGGGTCAGCCCCCACACCCGCGAGAACTCGCCCAGCGAGGGCAGCAGCCCGCCGTCCATGCGCTCGCGCTGCAGGCGCAGCGCCATGACCGCGTCGGCCCCCTCCATCGCCTCCTCGACGGTCGCCGCCACGGTGCAGCCGAGCGCCTCGACCCCGACCGGCAGCAGCGTGCGCGGCCCGGCGACGGCGACCTCGGCGCCCAGCGCGCGCAGGCCGTGGATGGCGCTGCGCGCCACGCGCGAGTGGGCGATGTCGCCGATGAGCGCCAGGCGGCGGCCCTCGAAGCGGCCGTGCCAGGCGTCGCGCAGGGTCATCAGGTCGAGCAGGCCCTGCGTGGGGTGCTCGTGGCGGCCGTCGCCGGCGTTGACCACGCTCACGTCGAGGTGCCGGGCGAGGAAGTAGGGCGCGCCCGAGGCGACGTGCCGCACGACGACGACGTCCACGCCCATGGCGCGCACGTTCTGCACCGTGTCGTAGAGCGTCTCGCCCTTGCTCACGGCCGAGCCGGCGGTGGTCAGCGTGGTGGCGGTGGCGCCGAGGTAGCGGGCGGCCAGCTCGAAGGAGACCCGGGTGCGGGTCGAGTCCTCGAAGAAGCCGAGCAGCACGGTCACGCCGGCGAGGTCGTCGAAGGGCAGGCCGCCGCCGGGCTCGCCCGCCCGGGCCCGGGCCAGCCGCCCGCGATAGCCCTCGGCGGCGTCGAGCAGGGCGAGGATCTCGGCGCGGTCGAGGCCCTCGAGGCCGAGCAGGTGGCGCCGGTCGAGATGCAGCGGCAGGCCGGGGACGGGGCGCGGCGGCCCGGCCAGCGCCGGGGACGAAAAATGCCCCGCGCCGGAGGGCGCCGGGCCGAGGCTGTGGTGCGTCATGGAACCCCCCTTGGCCACCTCCCCGGGCGGCGTTAAAGGATCAGGCGGAACGCGAACGGGGGCATTCTAGGGACTCGGCGGGCGCGTGGCAAGGAGGATCTCGCGCAGGAGGATCTCGCGCGAGGATCTCGCGCGCAGGAGGACTTCGCGCGCGCGGCCGCGCGGGCTATGCTGCCCGGGATGCGCGCGGAGTGCGACCGACGGCGCGCGGGAGGACGCACGCATGGCGGACCGGGACGCGGACCTGCTGGACCTGCTGGCCGCCCACGAGTCGGCGATCAAGCGGCTCTACGAGGCCTTCGCGCGTCGCTTCCCCGAACGGGCGGGACTCTGGCGGGGCATCGCCGCCGAGGAGCAGCGGCACGCCGACTGGCTGTCCGGGCTGCGCGACACCGCCACGCCGGCCGCCCGCTCCTGGCTGGCCAGTCGGTTCAAGGCCCAGGCCATCCGGCTCTCGACCGCCTACGTCGAGGAGCGGACGGCGGCGGCGGGCTCCGGCGCCTTGGACCTGCGCGGGGCCTTGTCCGTCTCGCGGGACCTCGAGAACGCCCTGCTCGAGCGGCAGTTCTCCCGCCTGGACGAAGCGGTCCCAGCCGCGCTCCGACCGGTCCTGCGGGACCTCGCCGCCGAGACCGACGGCCATCGCCGGGCCTTCGACGCGGCACTGGCGGCCTTGTAGAAGGTTGACGGTGCCGAACGGCCCGGCGCCCCGAGCGCGCGCCTCGCGCACCATGGACCACGTTCGCCAGCGCGCGGCGCGGCTGCTGCTGAAGCAGGTGGGCACGCGACTCCGAATCGCGCCCGGTGCCGTCCAGATCCGGCTGCCGTCGCGGCGCGAGACGACGGCGGACCCCGACGTCGAACGGGGCCTATTCTTCCAGCTCCTTGATGACCACGCTGTCGACCCCGTCGATCTCCGCGAGCTTGACGCCGATGACCTCCTTCTTCGAGGTCGGCACGTTCTTGCCCACGAAGTCGGCGCGGATGGGCAGCTCGCGGTGGCCGCGGTCGATGACCACGGCGAGCTGGATGGAGCGCGGGCGGCCGAAGTCGATGAGCGCGTCCATGGCGGCGCGCACGGTGCGCCCGGTGAAGAGCACGTCGTCCACCAGCACGACGACCTTGTTGTTGATGTCCACCGGGATCTCGCTCGCCGCCACCACCGGCTGGTGCGACACGGTGGAGAGGTCGTCGCGGTAGAGCGTGATGTCGAGGCTGCCCTCGGCCGGGGCCTGCCCCTCGAACTCCACGATCTTCGCCGCCATGCGGGTGGCGAGCGGCACACCGCGCCGCCGGATGCCCACCAGCACCAGGTCCTCGACGCCCTTGTTGCGCTCGACGATCTCGTGCGCGATGCGGGTCACGATGCGCCGCAGACCGTCGGCGTCGATGATCTCGGCCTTCTCCCTGAGCGTCATGGTCCCTCCCGGAGACGGATGGCGTGGGGGCCCCGCGGGGCACCCGCGAGGCGCGGGTCCGGCGGGCTGCGGGCAGACCTTAGCGGCAGGAGCGCCCGCGGGGCAAGCGGGCGCGCTCAGCGGGTAGCGTACGGTTCTTTGTGTAGTAGGCGGGGGCTTGCCAACCCCCAAAGG
>CAZSQE010000053.1:0-9825 GCA_964608905.1 uncultured bacterium
TGTCAAGACGCTGGCGGCAGTGGCGAGCGGCGGGCTGTCCGACCGCCCCGGGCGGGACCCGCTCCACCCCCGGGGCCCGCCCGGGCGGCCGGCGCGGACCGGGCCCCGCACCGACTGGGGTCTTGTCACCCGGGTCGCCGGGGACTAGCGTCGCCTTCGGCATCCCCGGGCGGGTTCGTCGCCCCCGCCGCCACGGCAGCCGCCACCCCAACATGGGGTGTCGTGGCCTCTTCCAGGAGGTACCCGATGGCCATTCGATCCCCGCTGATCGTGCTGCTCGCGATGTCCATCGTTCTGGCGCCGCGCGCGGCGGCCGAGCCGGCCCGGGCGGTGGGCTTCCGCTTCGTCGCGCCCCCGGGGGCCGAGATCCGCACGGTCTCGGTGCGGGGCAGCTTCAACGGCTGGGCGGAGACGGCGATGAGCCTCGGGGAGGACGGCGCCTGGTCGGTCGCCATCCCGCTGGAGCCCGGGGAATACCAGTACAAGTTCTACGTCAACGGCCGGTGGCCGAACGACATGGAGCACGGGCCCGGCGGGGCCCCCGTGGACCCGGAGGCGACCCGCTACGTGCCCGACGGCTACGGCGGGCAGAACGCCGTGCGCCTCGTCGGGACCGGCGCGGCGGAGGCGCCCCCCCCGGCCCCGGCTGCCCTGGACGAGCGCATGGCGGAGATGAAGAGGTCCATGCCCGCCGCTTCGATCGCCGTCTTCCCGGTCATCGTCGGCAACGAGGCGTCGCCGCGGGTCGCCGAGTTGGTGGCGCTGATGCTCGAGCGCTGCGACGTGAAGCGGATCGAGGTGCCCGCGCAGGCCTTCAACGTGTCCGCCCGGAGCGACATCTGGCACAACGCCGGCGTCTTCGGGACCTTCGTCCGCAGCTGCTCGCTGGCGGTGGACTACGCCCTGCTCGGGGAGTATCGCGGCGGTCCCCGCAGCATCGACGCGATCCGCTGCGTCGTCGTGGACCGGCAGGGCCGCCCGGTCTGGGTGGATACCCAGTCGCCCGAGTGCGGCGACGCCGATGCCATGGCCTGCACCTACGCGATGGTGGAGAAGCTCAGGACGAGGCTCGGGCTGCCGAGCCCGGAGCGCCGGAACGCCCCGCAGGGGCGCTGGGCCGCGCACTGGCGGACGCAGAGCGGCGCCCCGCCCGACAGCGAGATCGCCGGGATGGAGGCGCGCTGCCGCCGGATGCGGGCGGGCTTCGCGCAGGCGAGGGTGCGGATCCACCCGATCCGCCTGGGCGGCGAGTCGAGCCGCGAGGGCGCCGCCGCCCTGGCGGCACTGCTGCGGGACCGGGGACTCTGCCGGTCGGAGGCGGCGGGCTCGGACCTGCCGATCGCCTACGAGCCCGGCATGGGCGAGCAGAGGATGCTCTGGGACCTCGCGCGCGGCTTCCGCGATCGCGCCCGCAAGGCGGAAGGCGGCGCGGACTACGCGCTCTACGCCGAGTACTTCCTGGATCCCGGGGCCGGCAAGGCCCGCGCCGTCCACTTCGTCATGTGCGATGCGGCCGGCGAGTGGGTCATCGTGGACCTGCAGAACGAGCACCACGACCACTTCAAGCGCATCGCCCCGGCGAGCGCGGAGGATTGCCACCGCCTCGTGCTGCGGCGGATCGAGCACTACCTGGCGAAGGACTGATGCGGGCCCGGGCCGCCGGGCTGGCCCGGCGCCCGGGCGGGATCCGGGCCCCATGCGAAAAGGCAGCCGAGTCGAGGGAACCTAGGTCCACCTCTCTGGCTGCCTCTTCCCGAGAGAACAAGGGGTGACCGGGAAGAACCCCGATGCTCTCCCGGCTTCGTTGACCGGGCGTATTCTGTTT
The DNA here is from genome assembly GCA_964608905.1 of uncultured bacterium. GTDB lineage: Bacteria > Eisenbacteria > RBG-16-71-46 > RBG-16-71-46 > RBG-16-71-46 > JANXPZ01. Next base: position 1,826 of record CAZSQE010000053.1, read on the forward strand.
TTTTGTACCTACGAACCACTCTTCATCAACGAGACACCGACCGAATCGAGGCTGCTCTCACCCCTTTCCCGTTGGGCCCTGAGGGCCGTGGCGAACTTCTCGGGTACGAGCCCCAACGGCGGTTCTCAGGCCGCCGGTATCACCGATTCGACACTGCCTTGCCGCTCTCGGAGCGGATCCCAGGCGACCGGTCACGCATGGAGGTGCAGGACTCGTGGCCGGCCGCCTGAGGTATGGCCCGTGACACCTCGCTGGACCATGCTCCTGATCAGACGATGCTCCGACTGATCCCCCGTATCCGACCATCACGCAGAGCAGGCCTCGTGCCACGATCACACGTGACGGGCCGACACCAGGACCGGCCACGCAACTGCTTGCGGATCAATCGAGTGCCGTCGTCGACCGCGCGCCGACGAGTCCCGCGGCACACCGGCGCCGGAGCGCTTGTCACCCCGGTCGAGGTAACAGTCCGGCCGTCGCCATCCTGCCAACTCATTGCGATTGGATGGTTTGAGTACTGTCACCCCCCGAGGTGACAGTCGCGCGGCCTTCCGGGCCGGGTAACAGCGACGGGGCCGGGAGTCGCCGGCCCCGTCTCGCCCCGCGGACCTCGAGCTACGGGAGCTTCAGCTCGAGGCGCTTCAGGCGCGCGTAGAGGGTCTTGCGGCTGACGCCCAGCAGCTCGGCCAGGCGGCTCTTGTTCCCGCCCGAGCGCGCGTAGGCCTCGAGGATGGCCGCGCGCTCGCTCTCGCGGTGGCCGGGCGTGGGGACACCCTCGGCCCCGTCCGCCGGGGGCGCGAGGAACGGCAGCAGCGCCGCCGCGTCGAGCGGCGCGTCGCCGGCGTGCAGGGCCCCGGCGCGCTTCATCACGTTCTCGAGTTCGCGGACGTTGCCCGGCCAGCGGTGCGAGAGCAGCACCGCCTCGGCGTCGGGGCTCAGGCGCGGGCCGTGCAACCCGCCGTAGAAGGCCAGGAAGTGCCGGGCCAGCGGGACGACGTCGTCGTGGCGCTCGCGCAGCGGCGGCACGCGGATCTCGATCTCGTTGAGCCGGAACAGCAGGTCGCGCCGGAACAGCCGCTCCCCCTCCCCGCCGCGCAGCTCGCGGTTGGTGGCGGCGATGATGCGCACGTCGGCACGCCGCACCCGGGTCTCGCCCAGGCGCATGTACTCGCCGCTCTCGAGGAAGCGCAGCAGCGTGACCTGCACGTCGTGCGGCAGCTCGCCCACCTCGTCGAGGCAGAGCGTGCCGCCGTCGGCCGCCTCCACCAGGCCGGCCGCGTCGGCGTGCGCCCCGGTGAAGGCCCCCTTGCGGTGGCCGAAGAGCTGCGACAGCGCCAGCTCGGCGCGCAGCGCACCGCAATTGACGGCGAGGAAGGGCCGGCCGGCGCGGGCCGAGAGCGCGTGGATGGTGCGCGCGACGATCTCCTTGCCGGTGCCGGTCTCGCCGGTGACGAGCACCGAGAGGTCGGTGGCCGCGGCGCGGCGCGCCAGCGCGTCCACCCGCTGCATGGCGTGCGAGTAGGCGAAGAGCTGCGGCGCCCGGCCGCGGCGCTCGGCGCGGACCGGGGCCTCCACCACCGCCGCCGCGCCCAGCAGCCGCTGCAGCTCGCGGTCGGTGCGGGCGAGCCACTCCTGGGCCGACAGCTCGGCGAAGAGCGCGCTGGCGCGGTACAGGTGGCGGCGGCCCTCGCGCGGCTCGGCCTCGGCCCGGCCGAGGTCGAACAGCGTGCGGCCCAGCTCGTAGCGCTCGCGCACGGCGGTGAGCCGGACGACCACGTCCCGCCAGCCGGCCAGGGCCTCCTCGCGCCGGCCCCGCGCCCAGGCGAGCGCCGCGGCCGCGCGGCGGGCCAGCGCCAGCTCCAGCCGGTCGCCGATCCGCTCCGCCACCGCGGCGGCGCGCGTCGCGGCCCGTTCCGCCTCGTCGAGGCGCCCCAGCCGGGTCAGCGCGTCGGCGCGGCGGCGCTCCAGCTCGGCCACGAGGTCGCCCTCGGGCCCGATGCCGGAGGCCAGCAGCAGCGCCTGGTCGTAGCGGGCCAGCGCCTCGGCGTGCCGGTCGCGGTCGGCGTCCAGCTCGCCGAGGAACTCGATGGCCAGCACCTCCTCGCGGGCCGCCCCCAGCTCGCGCGAGCGGCGCAGGGCGTCGCCGAAGAGCGCCTCGGCATCGGCGAAGCGGCGCTGCAACCGGGCGACGTTGCCGAGCGCGATCCGTACCGCAGCCAGCCGCAAGGGGTTGGCGAGCTGCTGGTAGGCCTGCTCGGCCTGGGCGTAGCAGTCCCCGGCCCGCTCCCACTCACCGCTCTTCTGATAGACGATGCCCAGGTTCAGCAGGGCGTCGGCGGTCGAGGGGAATCGGCCCAGGCGGCGGAACGTCTCCAGGGCCGCCTGCAGGCTGGCCGCCGCGGCGTCCCACTCGCACTGGTTCTTGAGGATGAGCCCGAGGTCGCAGCGGGCCAGCGCGGCGCGCCAGTCGTCCCCGAGACGCCGGTAGAGCCCGAGGGCCTGCTCGTAGTGGTCCCGCGCCCCCGCCGCATCGCCGTTGCGGAAGCCGATGCGGCCGAGGTGGTGCAGCGCGCGCGCCGCCAGTCCGTGGTCGCCGGCCGCGTCCGCCAGCGCCAGCGCGGCGGCGGCGTCCCGCTGCGCGTCGTCGAGACGCCCGAGGCGGAAGAGCGCCTCCGCGCACTGCATGCGGATGCGCGACCTCAGCGCGGCGGAGGCGATGCCGTCCTCCGCCGCCAGCAGCTCGCGGCAGTGCGCCAGCGCGCCGAGCGCGTCCCCCTGCGCGAGCCGGCAGGCCACCGCCCGGCTCTCCAGCGCGACGCGGCGGTCGGCGGAGAGCGTGCGGGCGGCGGGCAGGGCGAGCAGGCGCTGGATGGTCTCCAGCGCCGGCAGGTAGCTGTCCGCCTGCATGTACAGGTCGGCCAGCAGCTCGAGCTCGGCGATCGCGGCTTCGGGTTCGCCGCGCGCGGGTCCACCCGCGCCGGCGAGCGCCAGCCGCTCTTCTAGCTCGGCAATGCGATTCCGGTCATCAATCGGCACGCCGACATCACTCCGGTCAGTATCGGCCCTCGCCGGCCGGACTTCAGAAGCCCAGGTAGAGGCCCCTCAAGCTCAGCAGCAGAAGGCGCATACGGTCCACCACGACGCTGCCCGAGACCGCCACGTCACCCGCGGGGCGGACACTCGGTTGCGTCACCATGCGGCCCGCTTCCACCCTTCCGAGCGGCTTCCACGTGAGGCTGGCCTTGCCGTCTCCCGGTCCCATGGGGACGTCGGGGTCGCCATTGCCGGGCCCCGCGGGAGAGATCGGCTCACTCGGTATGAGCAGAGTCTTCGAGTCGGCCAGCGCCGTCGCGGGCGCCGACATGCTCAGCAGGAAGAAGGACGCAGTGAGGAGACACAGCGTCAGGAGGAACCCCGACCACCGATTCATCGAGAAGCGAATCATGAGGCCCTTTCCCGTGACTGGAACAACGACACACGACCCGGCCAGTGCTGCCGATCCCGCGGAGGGGGGACGACGCCGTGGATGGGGGTCGGATACGGGGTGATCCCCCTTCCGCAGCAGACGTCGTCGCGGGCTGCCCGGTGCCATGAGCGTAGACCCGCGCGTCCCGAATGGTCAAGGAAAGACGTCACTTGGGTCCGGTTCGGGGGGGGCCCCGGCGGGCGGCGCCGGGCCTCGGACGGCCGTCAACGGCGGCCCCAGCGGGCGCAACAAGGGCCGGCCGGGTCGCCCCGGCCGGCCCTCGGAACGCCGGGCCTAGCGCTTCTTCAGGCGGGGCGGCTGTCCCTTGACGTCCTCCAACACCACTCCGAAGTCCTCCAGCAGCCGGTTCCGCAGGGCGTCGGCCCGGCCCCAGTCCCGGGCCTGCCGGGCCTGCTCCCGCTCGGCGACCATGGCCGTGACCTCGGGCGGCCACGACTCCCCGGCCGGCTCCCGCCAGAACAGCCCCAGCACCCGGCCCATCCGCAGCAGGGCCCGGGCGGCCGCGGTGGCCCCGGGGTCGGCCTCCTCCAGCGCCCGGTTGAGCCGGGTCGAGAGCCGCGACAGCTGACCGATGGCCCCGGCGCTGTTGAAGTCGTCGTCCATGGCCTCGCCGAAGAGCCGCTCGCACTCGGCGAGGGCCTCGGCCAGGGCCCCGGCCGGCCCGGGGGCCGGGCCGCTCCCCCACGCGTCGGCCCGCTCCAGCCCGCCGCGCAGGCGCTGGTGGGCCACCGCCGCCTCGGCCAGGCGCTCCTCGTTGAACTCGATGGGGCTGCGGTAGTGGGTCGAGAGCAGGGTGTAGCGCACCACCTCGGGGTCGGTGCGGGCGGCGATCTCGTCCACGTAGAAGAGGCTCCCGGTGCCGGTGCTCTTCGAGATCTTGTCGCCGCCGGTGGTGACCATGCCGTTCTCGGTCCAGAAGTTCGCGAACGGCTTGCCGGTGGCGCCCTCGCTCTGCGCGATCTCGTTCTCGTGGTGCGGGAAGATGAGGTCCTGCCCGCCGCCGTGGATGTCGAAGGTCTCGCCCAGGTACTTCATGCTCATCGCCGAGCACTCGATGTGCCAGCCGGGCCGCCCGGGGCCCCAGGGGCTCTCCCAGGCCGGCTCGCCCGGCTTGGCGCCCTTCCACAGCGCGAAGTCGAGCGGGTCGCGCTTGGCCCCGCCCACGTTCGCCTTGTCGCCGGCCATCTCGCGCTCGCTCCTGCGCACCTCGTCGAGGCTGCGGCCCGAGAGCTTGCCGTAGTCGGCCTTCGAGCGTACGTCGAAGTACACGTCGCCGCCGGCGGCGTAGGCGTGGCCCTTCTCGATGAGCCGGCGGATGAGGTCGAACATCTCGGGGATGTGCCGGGTGGCGCGCGGGTAGTGCGTGGCCGGCAGGATGTTGTGCAGCGCCGCGCCCCGCAGGTAGGCCTCGATGTTGCGCTCGCTCACCGCGGCGAAGTCCACGCCCTCCTCGCTGGCGCGGTCGATGATCTTGTCGTCCACGTCGGTGAAGTTGTAGACGTAGGTGACCTCGTAGCCGAGGTGCGCGAGGTAGCGGCGCATCAGGTCGCCCGAGAGCGAGGCGCGGATGTGGCCGACGTGCGGCTTGTCCTGCACGGTCATGCCGCACACGTACATGCCGGCGTGGCCGGCCCGGACGGGGACGAACTCGCGCTTGCGGCGCGACAGCGTGTCGTAGATCTGCAGCGTCACGTTCTCTCCCCCGGGGCCTCCGCGGCCCCCGTGATGCAGGCGCGCGATCAGCAGGCGCCCGAGCGTGATGAGCAGGAACGCGCCCAGCGCGGTCAGCGCCAGCCGGATCCCCAGCTCGGCCAGCTTATCCGACTCGGACACCAGGTGCAGGGCCGCCGGGAGCGCGGGCGGCGTCATCGTCTCCCCCCGGTCGGCCCGCTCAGGTCAGGCGTTCGACGGTGCGGCGGTCGAGGCGCTTCACCACCGCCACCAGCAGCCTCACCGCCGCCTCGAAGTCGCGGCGGCTGATGATGCTGACGTGGCTGTGGATGTAGCGCGCCGCCACGCCCATGGACAGCGTCGGCACGCCCTGCCCGTTCAGGTGGATGCGGCCGGCGTCGGTGCCGCCGCGCTCCACCGCCTCGTACTGCAGCGGCATGCGCAGCGACTTCGCCGTCTCCCCCACCAGGTCGAGCAGGCCGCGGTTGGGGATGGCGGTGGCGTCGTAGACCACCACCAGCGGGCCGCCGCCCAGCCGCTCGTCGCCCTCGGCGCCGGGCGTGTCGTGGGCGATGCCGACGTCGAGGGCGATGCCGACGTCGGGCTGGATCTTGAAGGCCGAGGTCTGCGAGCCGCGCAGGCCGACCTCCTCCTGCGCCGTGCCCACGGCGAACACGGTGTTGGGGTGGGCCGTGCCGCGCAGGCGGCGCACCACCTCGGCGGCGATGGCGCAGCCGACGCGGTTGTCCCACGCCTTGGCCAGCAGCAGGTCGGGGTTGGCCATCACCGTGAACGGCGACTCGGGCACGATCGGGTCGCCCGGGCGGATGTCGAGCTTCTTCCTCGCGTCCCAGTCCGAGGTGGCGCCGACGTCGATGTAGAGGTCCTTGATCTCGAGCACCTTGCGCCGGTCCTCGTCGCGGATCTCGTGCGGCGGCTTCGAGCCGACCACGCCGACCACGTCGCCCTTGCGGGTCTTGACGACCAGTCGCTGCGCCAGGACGACGTGCCCCCACCAGCCGCCCAGCGGCAGGAAGCGGACGAAGCCCTCCTTGGTGACCGACTTCACCATGAAGCCGACCTCGTCGAGGTGGCCGGCGAGCATGACGCGCGGCGCCTTCGCGGCGCGGGCGCGCGGGCCGGTCACGCCCCGCTTCTCGCAGATGAAGCTGCCCAGGCGGTCGCGGCTGAACTCGCCCACGCCGGCGAGGTGGCGTTCCAGCACCTTGACCACCGGGCGCTCGTCGCCCGGCGTGCCGTGGGCCTCGGTCAGGTCCTTCAGGAAGCGCAGCGTCTGGTCCATGGGGCCTCTCCTAGCGGTTCGCGCCCGCCGCGGAGGCGAGCGCGTGGGCGACGACGTCCTCGTAGCTCATGCCGACCGCGCGGGCCGCCATCGGCACCAGGCTGGTCGGGGTCATGCCGGGGATGGTGTTGACCTCGAGGCAGTACGCCTCGCCCTGCGGGCTGAGGCGGAAGTCCGTGCGCGAGACGCCGGTGCAGCCCAGCGCCAGCGCCGCCTTCAGGCCCAGCTCCCGCACCCGCGCGGCCGTCGCGGCCGGCAGGTCGGCGGGGCAGAAGTAGTCCGTGCGGCCGGGCGTGTACTTGTTCTCGTAGTCGTAGAAGCCCTGCTTGGGGCGGATCTCGACCACCGGCAGCGCCTCGCGGTCGAGCACCGCGACGGTCAGCTCGCGGCCGGGCACGTACTCCTCGACCAGCACCACGCCGCCGTGCAGCACCGCCTCCTCGAAGGCCGGCACGAGGTCGTCCGCGCGCTCGACGATGGTCAGCGCGACGCTCGAGCCCTCCTCGTTGGGCTTGACCACCACCGGCAGGCCGCCGCAGGCCTCGACGTCGCGCGCGTCCGGCGGGTCGCCGGCGCGGCGCACGGTCCAGCGCGGCGTCGGCACGCCGGCGTCGGCGAAGATGCGCTTCGACATGTCCTTGTCCATCGCCAGCGCGCTCGCCAGCACCCCCGAGCCGGTGTAGCGCTTGCCCGCCAGCTCGAGCAGCGCCTGGACACGGCCGTCCTCGCCGAAGGTGCCGTGCAGCGCGAGGTAGACGAGGTCGGCCTCGCGCACCGCCGGGACGTCCACCACGCCGATCTGCGCGCGCCCCGGCAGCCGCGCGATCTCGCCGGCCGGCCGCGCGCCGGCCTCCTCGCCGCCCGCCGGCAGCAGCGTCCCGTCCGCCGCGTCCACCGACGTGGTCTCGTGCCCGAGGGCGCGCAGCGCGCGCGCCACGCCCTGGCCCGTCTTCAGCGAGATCTCGCGCTCCGCGGAGCGCCCGCCCATCAGCACCGCCACCTTCATCCCTGTCCTCCCGTCCGGCCTCCCTGCCGGAGCCGCTGTCAGGCCCGCCCGGCCGCCGCGTCCCGCAGTCGTCGCACGCACCGCTCCCGGCCGATGAGACCGGCGACCAGCGGCAGCTCGGGGCCGTGCACCCGCCCGGTGAGCGCCGCCCGCGCCGGCTGGTACAGCTCGCGGCCCTTGAGGCCGAGCCGCGCGCCGACGGTGCGGATCGTGGATTTAACCCCTTCCCCGCTCCAGTCCGCAAGGGCCTCGAGCGCCGCCGCCAGCTCGCCGCACAGCGCGCGCGCCGCCGGCGGCGCGAGGGCGGCCGCCGCGTCGGGCTCGAGCGCGGGCCGCTCGTCGAGGAACGGCGCCAGCTCGCCGGCGAGGTCGCCCAGCGTGGCGAGGTTGCCGCGCACCGCCTCCAGCAGCCGCTCCCGCTCCGCCGACGGCAGCGCGCGCGCCGCCGGCGGCAGCGCGTCGCCGGCCCAGCGCGCCAGCTCGGCGCCGCCCGCGTGGTGCAGGACGTGCGCGTTCGTCCAGCGCAGCTTGTC
>CAZSQE010000054.1:0-9816 GCA_964608905.1 uncultured bacterium
CGACCGCATCGCCATCAAGGTCCACGTCGGCGAGGTCGGCCTCAAGACCGCGCTCCCGCCGGAGGTAGCGGGCGTCGTGGCGCGCCGGCTGCGCGAGCGCGGCGCCCAGCCGTTCTTCACCGACACGGCCGTCCTCTACGCCGGCCGCCGCAGCCACGGGCCGGGCCACGCCGAGGTCGCCGCCGAGCACGGCTTCACCCTGGAGCGCGCCGGCGCCGTCTTCGTCCCCGCCGACGGCCTGGTCGGCAACCTCGAGGTGGAGGTGCCGATCGCCGGGAGGCACTTCGCCGCCGTCGGGGTGGCGGAGGCCATCGCGCACAGCAACGGCGCGGTCGTCGTCTCCCACGCCACCGGGCACCTGGCGGCCGGCTTCGGCGCGACCCTGAAGAACCTCGGCATGGGCTGCTCGGCCCGCAAGGGCAAGCTGCTGCAGCACAGCGACACGAAACCGTTCGTGAAGGCGGACCTCTGCACCGCCTGCGGCGCCTGCGTCGAGCACTGCCCCACCGGGGCGCTGTCGCTCGAGCCCGGCGGGACCGCGCGCCTCGACGAGTCCGTCTGCACGGGCTGCGGCGAGTGCCTCGCGCACTGTCGCTACGGCGCCATCGCCTTCCGGTGGAACGCCGCTCCCGCCCTGCTGCAGGAGAAGATGGTCGAGCACGCGCTCGGCGCCGCGCGCGCGCTCAAGGGCCGGTTCGTCTGCCTGCTCGGCGTCGTGAACCTCACGAAGCACTGCGACTGCTGGGGCGAGGGCTCGCCCCGCGTCGCGCCCGACATCGGCTTCGCGCTGTCGACGGACCCGGTGGCCATCGACCAGGCGGCGATGGACCTGGTCGAGCGCGCCACGGGCCGCAGGCTGGACCAGCTCGCCTTCCCCGAGCTGGACGGGCTCACGCAGCTCGCCTACGCGGAGCACATCGGCCTGGGTCGGCGGGACTACGAACTGGTCGAGGTCTAGCGGGCGACGGTCCGCTCAGTCCCGCAGGAAGTAGTCCACCGTGCTGACCACGCGCAGCGTCTTCTGCAGCTGGCTGCCCTCCATGATGCCGGGCGCCTGGTCGCGCGGCAGGATCTCGAAGACGCCCTGCGAGGCGCGCCGGATGCCGCCCACCTTGCTCCGGGACTCCTTCGCGAACTGCTCGGCCGCCTTGCGCGCGTTGGCGTTGGCCTCGGCCAGCAGGGCGGGCTTGAGGTCGTTGAGGCGCGTGAACAGGTAGGTCGGCCCGCTGCCGTAGCCGTCGCCGCTCGACAACACGACCCCCGCCGCCACCAGCTCGCCGATGTCCTGGCTGGCGACGCGGATCTTCTCCGGCTCGTTCGTGCGCACCATCAGGGTCATGCGGACGATGAAGCGGCTGGCGGCGCGCGCCTGCTGGTACTCGTTGGCCTGCGTGTCCACCACCTCGAGCCGCTGCAGCTCGGTGTGGGTCGAGTCCAGCCCGTGGCGCGCGAGGAAGGCGAGCACGGCGCGGCGGTCGGCCTCGACCTTGCGCTGGGCGACGTCCAGCGCATCGGCGGTGGACACCCAGCGCAGCGGCCACAGGCCGACGTCGGCGGCGACGGTGCGCTCGGCCACCCCCTTCACCGAGACGTAGCGCTCGGCCATGCGGAAGGTGACGAGGCCGCGGCCGACGAGGCCGCCGGCCAGCACGATGGCGAAGGCGAGCAGGATGGTGCGCAGGACCGGTCGGTCGTTCATGGCGTTCCCTCCGGGGATGAGGGCACGGTAGGACAGCCGGCCGCGGGGCTCAAGCCCCCGCGGCGGGCCGGCGGAGAGCCGCCCCCGGGCCCGATGTCGCGGCGCCGGCACCCGATGCGCCGCGCGGGCAGCGCCGCCGGGGCCGTCGGCCTCACCCCCGCCGGATGCGGGCGGCGAGGTTGTACGCCGCCGGACCGCACGGCACCCAGTAGTCCAGCTCCGCGAGCCAGCGCAGCGGCCCCACGAGCGCCCCCGCGACGCGTTCGGGCAGCACCCGCCGCAGGGCCTCGTACACGTTGATCTCGAGCGGGAAGAGGAAGCACCCCGAGCGGAAGCAGGCGGTCACGGCGTAGCCCGACCCGAACGCCGACGCTCCGAGGAGCCGCTCGAGGTCGCCCAGCGAGTAGTGCCGGTGTCGCGGGGCCGCGTCCCCCGTGGCCCGGGCCAGCCCCATCCGCCGGAGGACCGCGTAGAGGGGCCGAAAGCGGGCCCGCAGGCAGGCCCCGTAGTTGTAGGGATCGAACCAGCCGAACAGGCCGGCGTGCGGCGTGGTGATGATGATCGTGCCGCCGGGCCGCGTGACGCGATGGATCTCGTTCATCGCCGCGATCTCGTCCGTCACGTGTTCCAGCACGTCCGTGAGGACCACGACGTCGAAGAACCCGTCCGCGAACGGCAGGCTCTCCAGCGGGGCGTGCTCGAAGCGGACGCCCGGATGGCGCACCCGCGCCGCGGCGATGCTCGCCTCGTCGGGATCGGCCCCCCACACTTCGCTCGCCTTCCGGGCGTAGTGGTGGGTCCCGTACCCCGAGTTGCAGCCGGCATCCAGAAGCCGTCCCGTCGCTGCGGGAATCCAGCGATAGGCCAGCTTCAGGCGATTGCGCAGCGCTGGCTCCGGCCCCGGCGCCCCCTCGGTTTCCATGGTCTTCCCCTTGTCGAGACCCGGCGCGGCTCCCCGCCGTGCACCCGGGCAGGAAGCGCGAGACTCCCGCGTCCGCCGGCCCCGGCGGCACCGTGACGGAGCGGGCGCGGCCGCGCCTTCCTGCCGCGGCGGCGGCATCCTAGCAGCATCCCGTCGCCCGGGGCGCAGGCGGCGGCCCGCGGCGGCCGGCGCGGCCCCCGCCCGTTCGTGACGAAACCGGGGCCGGGCTGTATAGTACGGCTCGGCAATTCGGACTAGGGCGGTAGCGTGCGACCCGGCAGGTCGCGCCGCTTTCGCCGCGACACGGCGTGACGGCCGGTCCGCGTCACGCAGACCACTCGGAAACACCGGGGTGCGGCTCCGTGCGCCCCCGGCCCGTGCGCAGGCGGGGGCCGGGCGCGACCGGGTCGCGCCGCGAGCGCGCCGGTCCCGGCGCCGCCGTGGCGAGCCCCTGGCAGGGCGTAACCGGTTCCCCGGCTCACGAGGAGGACTTCATGGCCAGCAGAAAGCTGATCGCGATCGACGGCAACGAGGCGGTCGCGTCGGTCGCCCACCGCACGAACGAGGTCATCGCCATCTACCCCATCACCCCGTCCTCGAACATGGGCGAGTGGGCCGACGAGTGGTCCGCCCTGGGGCGCAAGAACATCTGGGGCGCCATCCCGGACGTCATCGAGATGCAGTCCGAGGGCGGCGCCTCCGGGGCCGTCCACGGGGCGCTGCAGGCGGGCGCGCTGACGACGACGTTCACGGCGGCGCAGGGCCTGCTGCTCATGATCCCCGACATGTACAAGATCGCCGGCGAGCTCTCCAGCTACTGCATGCACGTCGCTGCCCGCACGGTGGCCACGCACGCGCTGTCGATCTTCGGTGACCACTCCGACGTGATGGCCTGCCGCCAGACCGGCTTCGGGCTCCTCGCCTCGGGCTCGGTGCAGGAAGCGCACGACATGGCGCTCATCGGCCAGGCGGCCTCGCTGCGCTCGCGCGTCCCCTTCCTGCACTTCTTCGACGGCTTCCGCACCTCGCACGAGGTCGCCAAGATCGAGGAGCTGACGGACGACGACCTGCGCTTCATGATGCCGGACGACCTGGTCGCGGCGCACCGCGAGCGCGCCCTGACGCCGGACCGCCCCGTGCTGCGCGGCACGGCGCAGAACCCGGACGTCTTCTTCCAGGCGCGCGAGGCGTGCAACACGTTCTACGACGCCTGCCCCGGGCTCGTGCAGGCGACGATGGACGACTTCGCCGGGCGGCTGGGCCGCGCCTACCACCTGTTCGACTACGTCGGGCACCCCCAGGCGGAGCGCGTGGTGGTGCTGATGGGCTCGGGCGCCGAGGCGGCGCACGAGGCGGTCGAGTGGATGGTCGCCAAGGGCGAGAAGGTGGGCATCGTCAAGGTCCGCCTCTACCGGCCGTTCGCGACGAGGCAGTTCATCGCCGCCCTGCCGAAGAGCGTCAAGGCCGTCGCCGTGCTCGACCGCACGAAGGAGCCGGGCGCCGTCGGCGAGCCGCTCTACACCGACGTGCTGGCGGCCCTGCGCGAGGCCAAGGACGCCGGCCACTCCCCCTTCGCCGCGGACCCGAAGGTGGTCGGCGGCCGCTACGGCCTCTCCTCGAAGGAGTTCACGCCCGCCTGCGTCAAGGCGGTCTTCGACGAGATCGCCAAGCCGGTGCCCAGCGTGCACTTCACCGTCGGCATCGTGGACGACGTCACGCACCTCTCGCTGCCGGTGGACCCGGACTTCGACACCGAGCCGGACGACGTGGTGCGCGGGGTGTTCTTCGGGCTCGGCAGCGACGGCACGGTCGGCGCGAACAAGAACTCGATCAAGATCATCGCCGAGGAGACGGAGAACGACGGCCAGGGCTACTTCGTGTACGACTCGAAGAAGGCCGGCGCCGTCACCATCTCGCACCTGCGCTTCGGGCCGCGCAAGATCCGCTCGAGCTACCTGATCAAGCGGGCGAACTTCGTCGCCTGCCACCAGTTCTCGTTCCTCGAGCGTTACGACATGACGGGCTACGCGGTGCCGGGCGGGATCTTCCTGCTCAACGCGCCGTTCGGCAAGGACGAGGTCTGGGACCACCTGCCGCGCGAGGTGCAGAAGGACCTGATCGAGCGGAAGCTGAAGTTCTACGTGATCGACGCCGTCGACGTGGCCAAGAAGACCGGCATGGGCGGGCGCATCAACACCATCATGCAGACCTGCTTCTTCGCCGTCTCCGGCGTGCTGCCCCCCGACGAGGCCATCGCCAAGATCAAGAAGACGATCGAGAAGACCTACGCCCGCAAGGGCGCGGAGGTCGTGGCGAAGAACCACGCCGCCGTGGACGAGACGCTCGCCAACATGCACGAGGTCAAGGTGCCCGCGGCGGTCACCGCCACCCGCGGCCGCCCGGCCATCGTCTCCGACGCCGCGCCCGACTTCGTCAAGCGGGTCTCCGCGGTCATCATCGAGCAGAAGGGCGACCTCCTGCCCGTCAGCGCCTTCCCCCCCGACGGCACCTGGCCCACGGCCACGAGCCAGTGGGAGAAGCGCAACATCGCCATCGAGATCCCGGTCTGGGACGAGAAGGTCTGCATCCAGGACAACAAGTGCGTGCTCGTCTGTCCGCACGCCGCCATCCGCGCCAAGGTCTACGACCCGGCGCTGCTCGCGGACGCGCCGCCGACCTTCAAGTCCGTGGACTACCGGGCCGGCGACTTCAAGGGCATGAAGTACACGCTGCAGGTCGCGCCCGAGGACTGCACCGGCTGCAACATCTGCGTCGTGGTCTGCCCGGCCAAGGACAAGAGCAACCCGAAGCACAAGGCGCTGGAGATGGCGCCGCAGATGCCCCTGCGCGAGGCGGAGGCGAAGAACTACGACTTCTTCCTCGCCCTGCCCGACCCGGACCGCACGACGATCAGGATTGACAGCAAGCGCTCGCAGTTCCTGCGCCCGCTGTTCGAGTACTCGGGCGCCTGCGCCGCCTGCGGCGAGACGCCCTACGTGAAGCTGCTGACGCAGCTGTTCGGCGACCGGGCGCTCATCGGCAACGCCACCGGCTGCTCGTCCATCTACGGCGGCAATCTGCCGACGACGCCGTTCGCGGTGGACCACGAGGGCCGCGGGCCGGCCTGGTCCAACTCTCTCTTCGAGGACAACGCCGAGTTCAGCTTCGGCTTCCGCCTGGCGGTGGACGCCCAGCAGCGGCTGGCGCACGACCTGCTGCGGGGCCTGGCCGGCAAGCTCGGCGACGACCTGGTGACCGCGCTCATCGAGGCGGACCAGAAGGACGAGCTGGGGATCCACCAGCAGCGCGAGCGGGTCAAGGCGCTGCGGGCGAAGCTGGCGGCCCTGCAGGGGCCCGAGGCACGGCGGCTCGAGGTGATCGCCGACTACCTCGTGAAGAAGAGCGTCTGGGCGGTCGGCGGCGACGGCTGGGCCTACGACATCGGCTACGGCGGCCTCGACCACGTCATGGCGATGAACCGGGACGTCAACCTGCTCGTGCTTGACACCGAGGTCTACTCGAACACCGGCGGGCAGCAGTCGAAGGCGACGCCGATGGGCGCGGCGGCGAAGTTCGCCACCGCCGGCCGCTCGCTCGGCAAGAAGGACCTCGGCCTGATGGCGATGAGTTACGGCACCGTCTACGTGGCGCGGGTGGCCTTCGGCGCCCGCGACCAGCAGACGGTGCGGGCCTTCATGGAGGCCGACTCGTACCCCGGCACCTCGCTCATCATCGCCTACAGCCACTGCATCGCCCACGGCTACGAGCTGGACCGCGGCTGCGAGCACCAGAAGCTGGCCGTGGACGCGGGCATCTGGCCGCTCTACCGGTTCGACCCGCGGCGTGTCGCCGAGGGCCAGCCGCCGCTGATCCTCGACGCCCAGCCGACCGGGGCAAAGGTCAGCGACCTGACGAAGAACGAGACCCGCTTCCGCATGGTCGAGAAGCTCGACCCGAAGCGGTTCCAGCAGCTGATGACGGACGCGCAGGTCGAGGCGAACCGGCGCTACGCGGTGTATCAGCACCTCGCGGGGCTCACGATCCCCAAGGCCGATGGCGAAGCGGGCGCTGGCGCGCCGGCGGACGGGAAGTAGGGAGGCGACGATGGATCTCTCGACGACGTACCTGGGACTCAAGCTGGCGCACCCGCTCATGGCGGGCGCCTCGCCGTTGTCCGCCGACCTCGACGCGGTCCGCCGACTCGAGGACGCGGGCGCCGCGGCGATCGTGATGCACTCGCTGTTCGAGGAGCAGATCACGATGGAGCAGGCGGCCTCTCTCGCCCACGAGGACGCCCACGCCGACGCCTCGGCCGAGGCGGCCTCGTACTTCCCGCGGCCCGACGGCTACCGGCTGGGGCCGGACGACTACCTCGCCCTGATCGCGAAGATCAAGGCGGCGGTCAAGCTGCCGGTGATCGCCTCGCTGAACGGCGCCACCCGCGGCGGATGGCTGTCGTACGCGAAGCAGATGCAGCAGGCCGGCGCCGACGCGCTCGAGCTGAACGTGTACTACCTCCCCACCGACCCGGCCGTGACCGCGGAGCAGATCGAGGGCACGGCGGTCGAGATGGTGAAGGAGATCAAGAAGGGCGTCAGCCTCCCGGTGGCGGTGAAGCTGGGGCCGTTCTACTCGTCGCTGCCGAACGTCGCGCAGCGGCTCGAGGCGGCCGGGGCCGACGCCTTGGTGCTGTTCAACCGCTTCTACCAGCCGGACATCGACGTCGAGGAGTTGGAGGTGAAGCGCACGCTCCAGCTCTCGACCTCCGACGAGCTCAACCTGCGCCTGCGCTGGCTGGCCATCCTCTCCGGCCGCGTGCGCCCGGCGCTGGCGGTCTCCGGCGGCGTGCACACGGTGACCGACGTGGTCAAGGCCGTCATGGCCGGCGCCGACGCCGTGCAGGTCGTCTCGGCCGTGCTGCAGAAGGGGCCGGCGCACCTTAAGGCGCTGCGCGAGGGGCTGGCCAAGTGGCTCGAGGCGCACGAGTACGAGTCGCTGGCCCAGATGCGCGGCAGCATGAACCTCGCGAAGTCGCCCGACCCGGCGGCCTACGAGCGCGCCAACTACATCCAGATCCTCGCGGGGTGGAAGGCGTAGTCCCCGGCGGGAGCGGTCGCACGGAGGCGGGCGGCGCGAGCCGCCCGCCTTCTGCTTTCCCGCTCCCGCGGCCGCCCCTGCCCGGCACGCCGGGCGCCGGATGAGGTAGGATGGGTCCGCTGGGTTCGCCGTGTCGCGCGCGGGCAGCCGCCCGGGCGCACGCGCGACCGCACCGAGGACCTATGGACGCCACCTCCCGCAACTTCGCGCTCACCGGCGCCGCCGGTTACATCGCGCCGCGGCACCTGCAGGCCATCCACGACACCGGCCAGCGCCTGGTCGCCGCCCTCGACCCGTCCGATTCCGTCGGCGTGCTCGACCGCTGGTTCCCCCAGGCCCGCTTCTTCGTGGACTTCGAGCGCTTCGACCGCCACGCCGAGAAGCTGCGTCGCCTCGAGCCCGAGCAGCGCATCCACGCCGTCTCGATCTGCTCGCCGAACCACCTGCACGACGCGCACATCCGCTTCGCGCTGCGCATCCACGCCGACGCCGTCTGCGAGAAGCCGCTGGTGCTGAACCCGTGGAACCTGGACGCGCTCGAGGAGCTGGAGAAGGAATACGGCCGCCGCGTCTACACCATCCTGCAGCTGCGCCTCCACCCCGCCATCGCGGCCCTGCGCGAGCGCGTCGCGGGCGAGCCGGCCGACCGCGTGCACGACCTCGAGCTGACCTACGTCACCTCGCGCGGGCCCTGGTACTTCGTCTCGTGGAAGGGCGACGAGAGCCGCTCGGGCGGCGTCGGCACCAACATCGGCATCCACTTCTTCGACATGCTCACCTGGGTCTTCGGCCCGGTGCGCGACCAGCGCGTCCACCTCGCGAAGCCGGACAAGATGGCGGGCCTCCTGGAGTTGGAGCGGGCGCGCGTGCGCTGGTTCCTCTCCCTCGACCGGGCCGACCTGCCGGCCGCGGCCGGGGGCCGGACCACCCACCGCTCGCTCACCATGGACGGCGAGGCGATCGAGTTCTCCGCCGGGTTCACCGAACTGCACACCGCCTGCTACCGCGAGATCCTCGCCGGCCGCGGCTTCGGCATCCGCGAGGCGCGGGACTCCATCGAGCTGGCCCACCGCATCCGCACGACCGCGCCCGTCGGCCTGGCCGGCGACGTCCATCCGCTGGCGAGGGCGGCGAGGTAGGCGCAAGGCCGGTGCCGACGCAGGCGACGGTTCTCCGTCCCCACCGGAGCGCGCCCCGACGCGGTCCCGGCCGACGGCACGCGCGGCCCGGACCCGCGGCTACTCCAGGCGCCGCAGGGTGATCGTCCTGCGGACGTGCCCGCCCGGCTCGAAGCGCAGACCCCGCAGCACGACGGGCGCGAATCCCTTCGCCCGGCACTCCAGGTCCCAGGTCCCGCCCGGGATCAGCGTCTTGACGAACACCCCTTCGCGATTCGAGTAGCAGGCTCGCAGGGTGTCGCGCGCCCCGCCCGGGGAGAGCAGGCGCACGGCGGCATCGCGCACCGGAGCGCCGCTCCGGTCACGGGCCACACCGGTGAGGATCCCCTTCCGGGAGAACGTCGAGTCGTCGCTGCCGACGATCCTGATGCGCAGCGGCAGGCTGGTCTCCAGAGGGCCGGCGAGGCCCTCGATGCGCCAGGTCCCGAGACGCGCGACCATGGCGTCGGCGAAGTCCCGGCTCCCGGTCTCGTTGCGGGCCACCGAGGCGGAGGTCATCCGGCCCTCCTCCCACCGCATGTCGATCACGATCAAGCCGTTCAGGCGATGGTCCCGGTGGTGGAAGCGCATGGAGACGTCGTGGATGTCGTCGAAGTTGGCCCGCAGGTGGGAGACCAGCATCGCCGTGTGGACGGAGTCGTTCGGCGAGGAAGCGGGCTGCCGGTCCTGACCGTGGGCCGTGCCGAAGCCGAGCAGGCCGAGGGCCAGGAATGCCTGGATGCGGGCGACTGCGACCATGGTCATGTGCGGGTCCTCGTGCCGAAGCAGGGACGGAGCCGGGCCGGGGCGTCCGCGGCGGCGACCGATCCGCGGCGGACGGCATGGTATTGCATGGACAAGGACGCGCGAAGGCGCGAAAGGTTGCGGCGGGGCGCCGGGCGCGTCCGCGCCGCCGCGCCCTGTCCGGGACCGCCCTGGCG
>CAZSQE010000055.1:0-9769 GCA_964608905.1 uncultured bacterium
GGCCGGGAACGCCGTCCCGCTAGCGGACGAGGACGATGCGGCCCTCGCCGCGCACGCGCCCGTCCACCAGCAGGCGGGCGAAGTAGACGCCGGCGCGGCCGGCCGCGCCCTCCCAGAACAGCTGGTGATATCCGGCCTCGAAGGCCCGGCTCACCGGTTCCCCGACCTGCCGTCCGGCCACGTCGTACACGACGAACGTGACCGTGGCGGGCTGGGGTAGCGCCAGGGCGAACCGGGTCGGTCCCCGCGTCGGGTTGGGCACGGGGGCGCCGAAGCTCAACTCCGTTGGCAGCGCCTCGGGCGGCGGCCCGATGGGCGGCGGATCCACCGCCACCACGCGGGAGCCGCCGAAGCACCAGAAGCCCGAGCAGAGCAGGAAGTCGGAGCTCAGGCCGTGGCCGACCGCCGGCTGGCCCAGCGTGCCGAGGAGCGAGTAGCCGGCGCTCGAGGACGGATCGCCGCCGTTGGCGAGCACACCGCCGCGCAGCGCGACGGCCGCCGCCGGGACGAAGTAGACGTTCGACCACGTGGCGGTGATGCCGTGCGGCGGCGGCGTCGCCGACAGGAAGTACTGCAGGTGGCCGCCGACACGCCCATCGTTCAGCATGCCCCACAGGCCGTAGGGCGGATCCTCGGCCGGGTTACCCTCGTCGAACGGCAGCGCGCCGCTGCTGTACTCGCTGCTGTTGTAGAGCACCCGGTACACGATCGTGGCCGGATCCGACGCGGTCAGGCCGTTGGGGCGGTAGGTGATCTCCAGGTGGATGGACGTTCCCTTGACGTAGTGCAGGCCGTGGTTCGCCGTGAACGAGTAGAACGGCAGGCGGCCGCCGAAGCCGGCGATCTCACCGTCCGTCGTCCGCACGTTCAGCCGGCCGTCGGTGTCCTTCGCCCACCACGGTGAGACCTGGAGCCCGGCCTCGCCCTCGCCCGTCCCGGAGATCATAAGGTCGGCGCCGAACTGGAAATCGGCGTCGTTGTCGAAGACGGCCGGGTTCACGTCGTCCTCGGAGAAGCGCCAGTTGTGCAGGTTGGCGTAGCCGTAGCAGGAGCCCGGGTTCTGGTCGCTGATTTGGATCAGGGCGGGGTAGTTATCGGTGGTGGCGAGGATCGACACCGGGCAGTCGTTGAAGATACGGGTCCGGATGACCGCGCTGGTCGGATGCGGGGTGGAGGCCGCCTGCGTCGCGAGGCACACCGTGGCGGCGAACGCCACCGCCAGCAGGGCGACGCCCCGGTTCACGGAGGTCTTGCTGCCTCTCATGGCAATCACCTCCCCGTCAGGGTCGCCCGGTGGTGGCGGGCTCGGCTGACTTCGTCCGCTGCCCGGCCAGGCGCGCCTCGAGCAACCGGCGCTCGTTCGCCTCGAGCTCCGCCCTCTGCCTGGCCACCTTGAGCTCCAGCTCGCGCAGGTCCACGAGCGTGCCCGACACCTCCGGCCGGCCCGGCCCGTTGCCCGCCGAGGCGGTCGGCGTGACGCTCTCGAACTGCGGCAGCTCCGCCGCGGTCGCGGACGTCACCACCGAGCCGTAGGAGACCGGCGTGTACAGCGCCGTGAACGTGGGACTCCACGCGTAGCCGCTCGTGGCGTTGTTGTCGTTCCACGCCTGGAAGTAGAAGGTGTAGGTCCCGGCCGCGGCCTTGTAGTAGGTGCGATGGATGCTCACCGGGACGTAGCCCGGACTGACCGTGCCACTGCTGGCGGCGGGACCACCGACATAGAAGTAGTGGTTCCAGTCGGCGGCGGATCCCGACACCTCTGTGATCTGCGTCCCGGCGGTCGCGTTCTCCGTGAACAGGCCGAACTGGGCGTCGGCGGCGAGCACGACGTAGCCGGCGGCGGGGATGCTGATGCTCACGCTGAGGATGTCCGCCGTGGCCGAGGAGGTCCCGCCGGAGAAGGACGGGCCTGCGTTGTCGTGGCTCTGCGCGATGCCGGGCTCGTCGAGGATCTCCGCCGCCGAGACCGAGTTGGCCGGCAGCCGGACCGCCGCGTCGCCGGTCTGGTCCGTCCGGAAGTTGCTGTAGCTGCCGGCGCCCGTGATGTACATGCTGGGACTTCCGGTCCCGTCATTTCCGTCTACGCCGAAGTAGCCGGAGCTGGTGCCCGCGACGTAGAGCCAGCCGGCACGGCCGCCGTCGAAGTCGGGCTCGATTCGAGTCGTAACGTCGCCGCTGGCATCCATCAAGTGGAGGTAGCCGCCGTACGTGCCCAGGTGGTTCCCGACCTCCGCTCCGACGACGCCGTTCTCGTACACCCGCACGGTCCCGTCGTTCGCGGCTGTGCCCACGGCCAGCAGCGGGTCGGCGGTGATGGCCGGACCGCCGCCGACGTTGCCGATGGCGAGTGCGGAGCCCGCGCTCGAAACCAGGCCGGCGAACGGGAGCCGCAGCGACAGACCGTAGGGCGACGAGGCCAGCTGCACTCGCGGCGACATCTCCACATCGGCACCGACGGTGATGCCCAGCCAGTACGGAACGTCGAACGGGATGCCGGTCAGCGGGGTGACGCTGCCCAGGATCACGTGGAAGCCGCCGCGCGAGACCGGGACCACGGCGTGGGTTTCGGTCCAGAGGGCGCCGCCGCCGGCGGCGACGGTGTAGAGCCGGAAGGTGAGGCTGTAGTCGCCGTCGGGCACGAGCGCCCCGCCGGCGTCCATGAGCACGCCCTGGTAGCTCATGGTCGAGGGTGCGACCGCGAGGGCGGGGCCGGCCAGCAGCGCCGGCGCAAGAAGGACGAGGAGGAAGAGCAACCGCTTCATCGGAGAGCCTCCTGGTGAGGGGAGTGGGAACCGGGTCGGCGCGAAGCGTGCCCGGGGAGGGGCGCGCTCGGAGAGGACGGGACCGGCATGGGCGGGTACACCGAAATCGCGGGCGCGAGGGGCGCCCGGGAGATGGGCGATGCCCGGGGTGGGCATGGTCAGGCTCCGGAGGAGAGGTCTCGGGCCCGGGGGACGACCTTGACTCTAGCCCCCGGCGGGCGGCGTCGCCACAGCTTTCGTGGACTGCGCCTGCCCTACCGCACCCCCCGCAGCAGGGGCACGAATCGCACGGGCAGGACCTCGCGCGTGCGCGCCTTGCCGTCGCGGCCCTTCTCCACCACGGTCAACTCCGCGTCGGCGGGGTCCGCCCCGACCGGGATGACCATGCGTCCGCCGGGCGCCAACTGCTCGACGAGCGGTTTGGGCACGTGCTCCGCGCCGGCGGTGACGACGATGGCGTCGAACGGGGCCTGCTCGGGCCAGCCGGCGTAGCCGTCGCCGTGACGCACGGCGACGGCGCGATAGCCGAGGCGGCGCAGGCGCGCCTCGGCGCTCGTCGCCAGCTCGCGGAAGATCTCGATGGTGAACACGCGGCAGCCGAGCTGCGCCAGCACCGCGGCCTGGTAGCCGGAGCCGGTGCCGACCTCCAGCACCTTCATCCCCGGCCGGGGCCGCAGCAGCTCGGTCATGTAGGCGACCAGCGAGGGCTGCGAGATGGTCTGCCCGCATTCGATGGGCAGCGGGTGGTCCTCGTAGGCCTGCTCACGGTAGAGCGGCGCCACGAACTCGTGCCGGGGCACGGCGCGCATGGCGGCCAGCACGGCCGAGTCGCGCACGCCCTGCGCCGCGATGTCGCGCACCAGCGCCAGCCGCCGGGCGCGCAGCGTGGCCTCGTCGGGCGGCGGCTGCGCCGGCCGCCGGGGCGCCGGGGCGCCCGCGAATGGCGCGGGCCCCGCGGCGGGACCGGCGGCCAGCAGGGCGAGCCCGAGTACGATGCCGCGCGCGAACGCCACCATCGCCTGTCGCCTCCGGGCCCGCCCGGCCCCGTCTACCTCGTGCGCACGAAGCGCGCGGTGACGGTGCGCTCGCCGCTGCGCACGCGCGCCATGTAGACGCCCGGCGCCACCGGCCGCCCGTCGGCGCCACGGCCGTCCCAGGCCAGCGCGTGCCGCCCGGCGGCGAGCCCGTCGCGGCGGATGCCGGTCACGCGCCGGCCGGAGAGGTCGAACACGTCCAGCTCGGCCGCGCCGGCGGCGGGCAACTCGAGCGCGAACGACATCGCGCCCGCCGACGGATTGGGCGCCGCCGCCAGCCGCAGCGCCGCCGGCGTGGCCGGCGTCACGTCGGCCACGGCGCCGCTGTCGGGCACGAAGCCGAGGGTCGCCAGCATGGGCGCGATCTCGGGGTTGGACATGAACAGGTCCCACAGCAGGTTGGTGCGGTAGTTCTCGATCATCAGGATGATCGGTCCCTGGTCGATGGCGATGTGGTCGCTCGCCGTCCAGTTCAACCCGGGGTGGAACGCGTCCTTGTAGCCGTGGAAGCTCCACAGCGTGGCGCCGTAGACGTCGTAGAAGTGCCGCGCCGCCGTCATCGCCTCGACCGGCACGTAGGCGAACGAGCCCAGCGCCGCGGTAGGCGTGATGGTGCCGTTGTCGTTCGAGTAGGCGGCGTGCGCGCTGTAGCCGTAGGGGTCGTCGCTGGCGGTGAGGCCCCAGCACGCGGCGCTGTAGCCGGTGCGCCCGTACGGGTTGGCGGCCGAGTAGGCCACCTGCACCAGCGCGTGGTTGCGGTTGTGCTCGAAGTAGTTGGCGTAGTCGTCGCGCACCAGCCGCGGGTCGAAGCCCAGGAACGAGTAGTGGGCGAAGAACATCGGCCCGCCGTAGGCCCAGCCGACGGAGAGCGGGTAGCCGTAGTAGCTCTGGTTCAGCACCATGTCGCCGTCGCGCGCCCAGCCGGAGTGGTAGCAGGCCGCGGGCAGTGGGTGCGTGGGCGAGGCGACGCCGAGCAGGTAGGTGATGGCGCACTCGTTCCAGCCGAGGACGTTCGCGGTGCTGAGCCCGGTGGTGGGCGAGCGGTGCCAGCGCAGGTGGTCCTCGCCGGGGGCGCGGAAGGCGGTCCAGTCGACGCCCTCCCACAGCGCCGTGGCCAGCGCGCGGACCTGCGTCTCGCTCGCGTCGCCGCCGTCGAAGTACTGCCGCACGGTGAGCAGGCCCTGGGCGAGGTAGGCGGTCTCGACGATGTCCATGGTGTCGTCGGTGGGCCCGAGGAAGTTGGCGTTCAGCCCGGTGACGCCGTGGATCCAGTGCGGGAACGCGCCCCAGTAGCTCTCGGCGGTGGAGAGGAACGTCAGCATCTGCAGCACGCGGGCCACGGCCTCGGAGCGGGTGACGTAGCCGCGCTCGACGCCGACCGGGATGGCCATCAGGCCCATGCCGGTGCCGCCCGAGGCGCAGATGTCGCCCGAGGAGGACCGTTCGCGGATGAGGCCCGAGACCGGGTGCGCGCCCTCCCAGAAGTAGCGGAAGGTGGCGCGCTCGATCATGTCGAGGAAGCCGACGTCGTCCAGCGCCACGGTGGTGCCGGTGAACTCGGCCGAGGGCGCCGACTCGCGGAAGCTCCAGTCCTCGGTGACGACGCGCACGCTGCAGGTCTGCGCCGGTGAACCCAGCCACAGGGCAACGCCGCCCTGCTCGGCGGCGGCCCACACCCACGGCGTCCAGGCGCCGTTCACGCGGCGCTCGACGCGGTAGGACTCGACGTCGCTCGGCACCGGCAGGTCCCAGTACAGGTCCACGTGGCGGTCGAAGGCCATCGCCTGGGTGACCGGCGGGGTGAGCGGCGCGGTGGTGTCCGCGTACACCCAGCGGATCTCGTCGAGGTAGACGGTGCGCTGCACGTTCATCGTTCCGGTCGGCGTCTGGGCGAAGAACGTCTTGTTGAGCAGGCTCATGTTGGCGCTGCCCGGCCCGGCCTGGATGGGCGCCAGCGGCATCACCAGCCGCGTCCACACCCCGGCGGGCAGGCCGCCCGGGTTGTAGGGCGCCATCGGGTAGCGCGGCGAGCGCGTGTTGTTACGGTCCTCGATGAATACGTAGGGCAGGTCGGCCGCCGGCAGCGCCACCGCCGAGTAGGCCCAGAAGACGAGCGAGTCGAGGCCCGCGCCGTCCACCGCGGCCCAGCCGGTGTTGGCGACGCCCAGGAGCCAGTCGCCGCCGCTGCGGGGCGTGTAGCGCATGCGCAGCGCGCTGGTGCCGCGCCAGTAGGTGGTGTACTCGAGCGGGGCCTTGCTGCCGTTGACGACCTCGATGCTGCTGACGGTGGCCCAGCCGTAGGAGAGGTCCCAGTAGGTGCCGCTGCCGTCGCGGAACAGCCGCACGCCCTGGGCGTGGGCGGCCGTGGCGACGAGGCTGAGCGAGAGCAGGAGGAGCAGGGTCGTCAGGCGGACAAGCGGGCGGGTGGAGCGGCTGCGCAGGGTGGTTTCCATGACGTGATTCTAGCAGGCGGGCGCGCGGCGTGCCGGACGCCCGGACCCGTGGCGCCACGCCCCCCGGGAACCGGGCCCAGCCGTGACGCCCGTTCTCGGCTGACGCCGACCAGACCCCGAGCCCGCCTGGAGTCGGATCGGCGCGCCTATCACCCCGATGGGCCCGCCCGCCGGCCCGGTTCCCGGCGGCAAGCGCCCGCTCGCGGCCCGGAGACGCGCGAGCCGGGGCGGGTGGCCCGCCCCGGCTCGTCGCTCCGTCCGGCCCGCCGTCCTACGGCATGGGCTTCATGGTCAGCGGGTCGCGCAGCGGGAGGCGCTTCGGCTCGCCGCCGGCGAGCGAGGCCAGCGTCACCTCGTGCTTGCCGTCGGGCAGGGCCATCTCCTGCGCGCTGCCGACCATGAGGAACGTCATCTTCGCCGGGTCGAGCAGGCGCCGCGCCACGCGCTGCACGTCGGCCGCGGTCACGGCCGCGATGCGCTTCGTGAACTCGGCGAAGTAGCGCGGGTCGCGCTGGTAGCGGCCGGTCAGCTCCTCGGCCGCCAGCGCGCCGGCGATGGCGGGCAGGGTGGGGAAGCGCGCCGGGAAGCCCTCGACGAACGAGTTCTTCGCCGTCTCCATCTCGCCCGCCGTGACCAGCGAGTCGCGGATGCGCGCGACCTCGGTCAGGCCGATCGAGATGGCGAACGCGGTCGAGCGCGCCTTGGTCTGGAATGCCGTGCGCCACGCGCC
Source organism: uncultured bacterium (assembly GCA_964608905.1). GTDB lineage: Bacteria > Eisenbacteria > RBG-16-71-46 > RBG-16-71-46 > RBG-16-71-46 > JANXPZ01. The sequence goes on from CAZSQE010000055.1 coordinate 6,980, forward strand.
CGGGTAGTAGGCGCCGCCCTCCAGCCGCGAGCCGACGCTGTAGGCGAGGCCCTCGTCGGAGCGGATGCGGTTGACGATGCGCGAGGTGAAGCTGCCGCCGCCGAGGATGTGGTTCATCACCTGGGCGGCGGGGAAGTCCGGGTCGTAGCGGTCGAGCGCCGGCAGCCCGAAGATGACGCGCGTCTGGTTCACGTCCTTGTCCACCACGTACCAGCCCGGCACCGGCGGCGCCGCCGGCGGCCTGGGCGGACCGGGGTTCACGCCCGGCCAGGGCCACTTCGCGAACGCGGCGTTCAGCTTCTTCACCATGGCGGCGCGGTCGAAGTCGCCGGAGACGGCGAGCACGAAGTTCTTCGGGCCGAGGTGGCGGCTGCGCATCGCCGCCAGGTCCTCGCGCGTGATCGAGCGCACCGAGGCCTCGGTCGGGTGGCGGTTCGACCAGTGGCCCTCGCCGTTCATCAGGAAGCCCCACTCGCGCGTCTCGAGGTCGGCGGTGGCGTCGTTGCGCTGCTTCATGTCCTGCAGCTGGCGGTCCACCTCGAGCTGGAGCCGGTCCGCCTGGAACGCGGCCGCCTGCAGGCAGTCGGTGAGCAGCGCCAGGCCCTCGTCGAGGTCCTTGCTCAGCAGGTTGACGGACACGCGGGCCTCGGTGCCGCCGATGGGCACGCCGCCGATGCCCATCATGCCGCCGCCGCCGCCGAGGCCCGACTCGAGCCGCGCGCCGAGGAACGAGACGCGCTCCTCGAGCTGCTCGGCGCTGAGCCGGGCGGTGCCGCTGCGGGTGAGCAGGCTCATCATCGTGGCGGCCAGGCCCTCCTTGCCGGCGGGGTCGAGGTCGGGGCCCACCCGCGTCAGCACGGTCACGGTGACCATGGGGAAGGCGCGGTCGGGGGCGAGGTAGGCGGGGATGCCGCCGGCCAGCACGACGCGGTAGTCGGCGGCCCTGGGCGGCGCGTAGGTCAGCGGCGGGAACTTCAGCTCCTCCGGGCGGGCGGGGATGTCGGCCGCCCGGGCCGGCAGGACCGGGCCGCCGGCGGCCAGGAGCGCGAGCAGCGTGCCTGCGAGGGTGCGGTTCATCGCGTCGCCTCCGTTCCGCTGGACTTCGACAGGGCGTCGATCTTGGCCTGGGCGCGGGCGCGCACCAGGTCGAGCGCGGGCTTCATCTCGGCGGGCACCTGGGCGCCCATCTGGTCCATCCGCTCGATCATCTGCTGCAGCTTGGCCGGGTCGGTGGCCTCGCCGATGCGCGCGAGCATCTGCTTCGCCATCCCCTTCGCCTCGGCGGGCAGGCCGGCGAGCGCCGGGTCCTCCTGGGCGGCCCCGGCGGCGCGCGTCCAGACGGCCACCGTGCGGTTGGGCTTCGTGAAGTACCTCTGCGCCACGCGCTGGACGTCGGCGGGGGTCAGCGCCGCGAACTCCTGGTCGATCCGCTCGGCGTCGCGCCAGGTGCCCATGCCCTCGGCCATCACGTAGCGGAAGAGCATCATCATGCCGCCGCCCATCTGGCGATAGGTATCGGTGAGGTAACGGTTCTTGACCTGCTGCAGCTCGGTCTCCGTCACCGGCGACTGCTGCAGCTTCTCCAGCTCGGCGTGGATCGCGCGCTCCAGCTCCTCGGGCGCGTGGCCCTGCCTGCACTCGGCGCGGATCTCGAACTTGCCCTCGTACTTGCGCGGCCCCGACGAGGCGCGTGCCTCGGTGGCGATGCCGCTGCCCAGCACCAGCGCCTTGCGCAGGCGGCCGGTGGGGCCGTTGAGCACCTCGGCCAGCGCCTCGAGCGCGGGCGTGTCCTTGTGCACGTAGGCCGGCGTGTGCCACATCACCTGCACCGCCGGGTTGGTCTCGGCCTCGGCGTAGAAGCGCTTCTCGGCCACGCCGGGGATCTCGCTGGTGATCATCTCCGGCACCGGGCGGGTGCCCGCCGGGATGGCGCCGAGGTAGCGCTCGGCCAGCGCCAGCGCCTCCTTCGGGTCGAAGTCGCCGACCAGCATGGCGGTCAGGTTCTGCGGCGCGTAGTAGGTGGCGTAGTACTCGTCGGCCTGCGCCTTGGTGATGGCGGCGAGGTCGCTCGGCCAGCCGATGACGTCCCAGGCGTAGGGGCTGGCGTCCCAGAAGGTGGCGTTGAGCGACTCCTCGAACTTCCCGGTGGGCGTGGACTCGACGCCGCGGCGGCGCTCCTCCATGACCACGTCGCGCTCCGAGTAGAACTCGCGGAAGACGCGGTTCCGGAGCCGGTCGGCCTCGAGCCAGAACCACAGCTCGAGCTTGTTGGCCGGCAGGGTCTCGAAGTAGGCGGTCATGTCCTCGGACGTGAAGGCGTTGATCATGGTGCCGCCGTTGCGCTGCAGGATGAGGTTGAACTCGTTCTTGATCATGTTGGCGCGCTGCTCGGCCACCAGCTCGTCGAAGCGCGCCTCCAGCTCCCGGTAGCGCGGCGTGCGCGCCTCGGGCCGGGTGATGTCGTCGATCTCGCCGCGCCGCTGCGCCGCGCGCATCTTCGTCAGCTCGGCGCGCATCTCCTCGCGCACGCGTTCCTGCTCCTCGATCAGGCGCACGTCCTTCTCGTAGTCCCGCGTGCCGACGACGTGCGTGCCCTTGAACATCATGTGCTCGAACAGGTGCGAGATGCCGGTGATGCCCGGACGCTCGTTGACCGAGCCGACGCGGGCCAGCCACAGGCCGGTGAACGTCGGGCTGACGTGCTGCGGGCAGAGCAGCAGCTTCATGCCGTTCGCGAGCGTGTGCTCCTCGATCGGCAGGCCGGGGCGGGCGGGCGGCGTGGCCTTGGCC
>CAZSQE010000056.1:0-9697 GCA_964608905.1 uncultured bacterium
CCGCCGGCCCGCCCCCGAGGCCACCCGCGTCGTCTACGTCTGCGCCATGCCGGAGTGCGAGGTCGTCGGCGAGCCCGAGCCGCAGCCGGGGCGCTGACCGGGGAACGCAAGCACCGGGGACACCGAAAGGAGAACACCCATGAGCAGAGCCTGGTTCATCGCCGTCGCCTGCGCCCTGCTGGCGTGGGCCGGCCTGGCCGCGGCCCAGGCGCCGCCGGACGACGGCGCGCGGCCGGCCGCGACGGAGGACACGGCCCAGTTCCAGGCCGTGGACGAGTTCCCGAAGGTCGTGAAGCGCGTGCCGCCGAAGTACCCGGAGGCCGCGCGCAAGCGGGGCCAGCAGGGCACCGTCATGCTGCAGGCGCTGGTGAACAGGCAGGGCCAGCCCGTGAACGTGCACGTCCTGCCCGGCAGGGGGCTGGCGCCCGACCTCGACCGGGCCGCGGTCGAGGCGGTCCGCCAGTGGGTGTTCGAGCCCGCGAAGGCGAAGGGCAGGCCGGTCGAGATCCGCATCCAGATCCCGGTGAAGTACCGGCTGGCCGACAAGGGCAGGTAGCGCCCCCGGCGCGGCGGACGAACGACGGCGGCCCGGGCGGGACACCCTGCCCGGGCCGCTCGCGTGTACGCCCGGAGGCGGCTACTCGGTCTGGTTGGAGAGGTAGACCTGCAGGCCCATCTGGGCGATCTGGTCGCGCTGCGTCGCGCCCCAGTCGGCGTGGCCTTCCTCGTCCTTCAGGAGCTTGAGGAAGAGATCGGCGCTGGCCTGGTCGTCGGCCTCGCGGCAGATGCGGATGGCCTCGTTGTACGACTTCACCGCCGCCAGTTCGTCTTCCTCGTCGTTGGCGACGATCTGCGGCACGTCCTTGCCGATCTTCATCGGGTTGAGCTTGGAGACGATGGGGATGCCCTCGAGGAACAGGATGCGGCCGATGAGCAGCTCGGCGTGCTTCATCTCGTCGATCGCCTGCTTCTCGATCGCCTTGTGGAGCTTGCCGTAGCCCCAGTCCTCGCACATCTCGGAGTGGACCATGTACTGGCTGATGGCGGTCAACTCCTCCGCCAGCGCCTTGTTCAGGACGGCCAGGACCTTCTCGTTGCCCTTCATGGATCGATCCCTCCTTCGGGGTTGGCCCGCATCATACCCGCGGGGCGCCCCGGTTGAGAAGCGCCGCGCGCTCGCCGGGGCCCAGGAACGCCGCCGCGACCGCGTTGCGCCGGGCCTGCCGGATCTGCTCCGGCGTCAGCCCGGCGGCCGGCGCGGCCGTCTCGACCTCGTGGGCCAGCGTGATGCCGCTGATGCCCGGGTCGTCGGAATTGATGGTGGCGAGCAGGCCGCGCTCGAGGAAACGGCGCAGCGGGTGGCTCGCGTAGTCCGCCACGGTGCTGGTCTGCACGTTGCTCGTCAGGTTGGCCTCGATGGCCACGCCCCGCTCCGCCATCCGGTCGAGCAGGGCCGGGTCCTCGGCGGCGCGCACCGCGTGCCCGATGCGCTCGGCGCCCAGGCCGTCAACGGCCTGGCGCACGCTGTGCGGACCATCGGCCTCGCCGGCGTGCACGGTGACGTGCCAGCCGGCGTCGCGGGCGCGGCGGAAGTGCTCCGTGAAGAGCTCCCCGGGGAAGCCGGCCTCGTCGCCGGCGAGGTCGAGGGCGACGAGGCGGTCGCGGTGCGCGAGCAGCGCCTCCAGCTCCCGCGCCGCCACGACCGGCCCGTAGGTGCGGCTCAGGATGCCGATGAGGTTCACGCGCTGGCCGAGGTCGCGCGCCGCCGCCGCCACGCCGTCGGCCACCGCCTCGACCACGCCGGCCGGGTCGAGACCGTGCGGCTCGGCCATGAACCACGGGCTGAAGCGCAGCTCGACGTAGTCCAGCCCCTCGCGCCGCGCGTCCTCGACGCTCTCCCAGGCGATGCGCCGCACCGCGTCGAGGTCGACCATCACGCCCGTCATCCAGCGGAACTTCGCGATGAACTCCATCACCCCGGGCTGGCGCCCGTCCACCTGCGTGTGCGGGCGCAGGCCCTCCACGTCCCAGGCCGGCAGCGGCAGGCCGTGCCGCCGGCCGAGGTCGAGGATGGTCTCGAGCCGCACGCAGCCGTCGAGGTGACGGTGCAGGTCGATCAGCGGCAGGGAGCGGTCGATCATGGTCGGGGGCCCCACCTCACTCCACGACGACGAACCGCCGGGAGGCCGCCGTGCCACCGGCCTGCAATCGAAGGAAGTAGAGGCCCGGCCGCAGGCCGCGGGAATCGAGCCGGGCCGTGTGCCGCCCCGAGGCGCGCTCGCCTTCCCAGAGCAGGCGCACTTCGCGCCCCTGCACGTCGAGCAGCGCGAGTCGCGCGGCTTCCGGGCGCGGCAGGGTGTACTCCATCTGCGCCACGCCACGAACTGGATGGGGGGCGATGGGGCCCACTCCGAACGCGATGACGTCGGCCCCCGTGCCCACGTCGAGTGCCCCGCTGGTGACGGTGAAGGCCGCGTCGCCCACGTCACTGCTCAGGTTCCCCGCATAGTCCCGTGCGTCCACGCGCAGATAGCAGTCGTCCGAGGCCATCGCCGAATCCAGGGCCCAGGCGTACGTCCCCGTGTTGGGAGCGCCGGCGGCGACCAGGTGCCACGGGCCACCGGAGCCACTGGTCGAGAGATACAGGTCCACCGATTCCACGCCCGGCGCCGGCGCCGTCGCCGTCCAAGTGAGGGGGTGGACTGTATTGCCGGCCAACACCTCGCCGGAGCCGGGACCGAGCACACACACGGTCGGAGGGGATGCCGGTGACGGCAGGATCCTCGCGATCTGCCCGACGACGCGTCCCCCGATCGAGTGGATCCCGCCTCCCGCGTACAAGGCGTCCCCCGAGGTGACCAGGGCCCTGACTCCATTGTCGTAGGGCAACCCGGGGTCCCAGCTCGTCGCCAGGCCGGTCGTGGCGTCGAGGGCGGCGAAGCCACGCCGTGCCTGGCCACCGATGGTCGCGAAGCTCCCCCCCACGTAGACCGTGGAACCGATGACGGCGATGGCGGCCACCGCTCCGTCGGCCGCGGGGTTCCAGCCCGTCGCGGAACCTGTCGTCGCGTCGAGGGCGGCGATCCGGGCGCGTGACCGCCCGCCGATCGTGCTGAACCGACCTCCGGCGTAGATGGTCGAGCCGAGCGCGGTCACCGTGGTCACCTCATTGTCCGCCGCCGGGTTCCAGTCGCTCACCAACCCGGAACCGGCGTCGAAGGCACCGATTCGCTGGCGCACCTGCCCGCCGAGCGTGGTGAAGTCGCCGGCTACGAGCAGGGTGGACCCGCTCCGGGCGAAGGAATGCACCGTCCCGTTGGCCGACGGGCACGGGTCCCGGCTGACACCCGTGGCCCGGTCGAGGGCCACCAGGTACGGGTGGCTTCCGCCGCCCATGGTGCTGAAGTAGCCGCCCGCGAAGACGACCGAGTCGGCGGGGGCGATCGCGTGGACGGAACCGTCTCCTCCGGGATCCCAAGCCAGGACGGACCCGCTCGACACGGCCACCGCGCCGAGCGGCTGCGGCAGCCCCGGCTGGCCCGCGTCGTAGCCGCACCCGAAGTAGATCGCGGTGTCCGCCACCGCCAGCGTCGTGAACTCCGCCCAATGGGGGGCTGGACTCCAATCCATCGCCTCGCCGGTGCCCAGATCGAACGCCGCCAGGGAGGTCGCAGGTCGCCAGCCGATGCCGCTGAAGGCACCACCGGCCACGACGGTGTCGCCGGCCACGGCAATCGCCCGCACGGGCCCGTTCGCGATCGGATTCCAGGCCGTGGCCAAGCCGGTCGTCACGTCGAGGGCGGCGACGCAGGACCGGCGCTCGTGGCCGATGCTCTCGAAGTACCCACCGACGTAGACCACCGCTCCCTCGACCACGATGCACCCGACGAAGTCGAAGGGACACCCGGACAGCAGGTAGAGACTGTCCACCTCCGAATGCCATTCGAGTCGCTGCCCCGTGATCGCGTCCAGCGCCGTGATCGACCGGATCTCCTTGTGGCCGCTCGAGTAGTCCGCCACGGACTGATGGCCGACGTAGACGGTCCCGCCGTTCACGGCAATCGCGGAGACGTTGTACCCGTAGGCGGTCGGCGCCCACTCCGTGGCGAGTCCCGTCACGGCATCCAGGGCGGCGAGTCCGCCCCGCGCCTCTCCCCCGATCTGGGTGAACCCTCCAGCCGCGTAGATCGTCGTGCCGTCCACGACGATGGCGCTGACGTCGTAGTTCCCACCCGGGTTCCAGTCGGTCGCCAGGCCGGTCGTGGCGTCCAGCGCGGCGATGCAGCTGCGCGCGGCACCCCCGACCGAGGTGAAGGATCCACCGACGTAGACCGTCGAGCCGTACACGGCCAGCGTGGCGACGGGTCCGACGGCACCCGGGTTCCACGAGGTGGCCAGGCCGGTCGCCGCATCGAGCGCAGCCAGGTGGATCCGGGCCTGGCCGCCGATCCGCGCGAAGTCCCCGCAGACGTAGAGCGTGGAGCCGCTCACCACGATCCTGCCCACGGTGGAGCTGGCGTCCGGGTCCCAGGCATCCAGCGTCCCGTCGGCTCGGATGTGCGCGATGTTGTTGCGGGTCACTCCCGCCACGCGGTGGAACAACCCACCGACATACCACCCGCCGGCCCCGTCGGCCGCCACGGTGTAGACCGTGCCGTCCACGCGCGGCCAGTAGCCGACCCGCGCACCCGTCGCCGCCGACACGCCCGCCAACGCCCCGGTATTCGGCCCTGCGTAGGCCAGGTACCCGCCGACGTACAGCACGTTCCCGTCCGTAGCCAGGGCCGAGACGACCGGTCCCGCCGCCCATAGGGTCGGGTCCACGAACTCGGCGCGCGCCACCGGAAGCGGTGTCAGAGCCAGCGCGGTCAGGACCCCCGTCAGAACGAAGCGGGACCGACCGGTGGGAGGTCTTGCCACGTCCCCGACTGCACGGCAACGCGAATCAGAATCCATCGGGCCTCCACGGAGACTGCCATCCGACCGGGCGATGCCCGATTCCGTCGAATATGGATTCCTGGGTGGCGGTCTGCGACCAGACCCGCAGCGCCATCCGCATGGCTACTATGCGCAGTTCGCCGCCGGGCCGCAACCTCGTGTGGCGACAGCGCCGAGCGAAGACGGCGCGGGCCCCGGGAAGACCCCGGGGCCCGCACTCGATGACCTGGACTGGCGCGCCCGGCGCTCGCGCAACCGCCGCGCGTACGGAATTCACGCCACCCGCATCAAGGATGGCCTGCCGCGCCTGCGGGAGGGGTTCGATCGCGAACGACTTACCCATCGAACGCCTCGCCCGGTCGGCGTCAAAACATCAGCGTCTGCCACTGCAGCAGGAACTGGTTCCGGTCCTCGGCGCGCTCCTTCGTCAGCCTGGCCACGCCCAGCTTCAGGTTGAACCTGTGTCCCTCGCCCCACCACGCCACGCCCCCCTGGAGCTTGCTCTCGTCGGCCAGCCCGGCCGCCGCGTAGTCGCGCCTCGCATACTGGACGAAGGGCCCCAGACGGGCGGCATGGAAGAGGTAGCCGCCCTCGACCAGGTAATCGTCCTGCCGGTCCAGGCTCGGGAAGGTACGTCCGCCGTCGAAGCGCGTGAAGTCGAACTGGCAGGTCAGCGCGTCGCCGCCCAGCGGCAGGTCGAGGAAGACGTCGCCGCTCCAGGTCAGGAAGCGCTGCTGCGCGATGAGGCTCGCCCCGACCGCCACGATCCTCCGCTTGCCCAGGGTCGTGCCCGTGTAGAAGAGCCCGGTGTCGGCGTCGAACGGATACCAGACGGCCCGCGCGAAGGAGCACAGCGGGCGCCGGGAGTCCGTGCCCCGGTTCCCCTGCGACACGCCGACCCGGTACTCGAAGTGGTTCCGGGCGAGGTAGCCGCGCGCCTGCAGGCCGTAGTCCCGTCCCACCGAGAGGTTCAGCGGGTCGGAGTGGGAGAACGTGTAGGGGCCGTAGTCCACCGGCAACAGGGAGGTCGCGCCCTGCTGGCCGTTGTGCGACACCGGCAGCAGCAGCATGCCCCCGTCCAGCTTGATCCGGCGGTCGAGCGCGTAGGTGAGCACGAAGTCCTGCAGGTTCACCGTGCCCGCGGTCTTGCTGCCCGTCGTGGTGCCCTTGCCGAGATTGGGGGAGTCGGTCTCGAAGAAGAACGAGATCCGGCTGCCGATCCGCCCCCCGCCCATCAGCCGCAACCGGCGGAAGAACAGGTTCTGCTCGCAGCCGGTCCCGTCGGCGGTCTCGATCGCCTCGAACTGCATCTGCGACAGGAAGCCGATGCTGATGGCGGACTTCCCGTCGGGGCTGGACACCGTCCACTGCGCGTGGGCCGCGCCGCTCGCGAACAGCGCCGCCGCGACCCCGACGAGCACTGCGACCGCTCGATGGGTGTTTCGAAGCATCCCCGGCCTCCTCGACTCTGACGTTCCGCGGATCACGCCCCGCCGCGCGGGCACGCCGCCGGCGACGGGGTCCGGTCCGCGACGCACCCCGGACCCGCTACTCGGCGCCGATGCCGAGGTAGGTCCGCAGCTTCTCGTCCTCGAACATCTCCTCCGCCCGCTTCTCCCGCGTGACCAGCGAGACCAGGATGCCGACGATGAAGGCCGCGGGCATCGAGACGATCGCCGGGTTCTTGAGCGGGAAGAGGGCCGTCGGGTGCTTCAGGATGTCCACCCAGACCGTCGGCCCGACGACGATCAGCACGACGGCGAGCACGGCGCCGGTCAGGATCGACGCCACCGCGCCGCCGGTCGTGAAGCCCTTCCAGACGATGGACAGCAGCAGCGACGGGAAGTTCGCGCTGCACGCGACCGCGAACGCCAGGCCGACCATGAAGGCGACGTTCTGGTCCTTGAACACGATGCCGAGCAGGACCGCCAGGAGGCCGAAGACCACGGTCGCGACGCGCGCGACCCGGACCTGCTGCTGATCGGTCGCCTGTCCGCGCTTGATGACGCTGACGTAGATGTCGTGCGACAGGGCCGACGCGCCGGCCAGCGTCAGTCCGGCGACGACGGCGAGGATCGTCGCGAAGGCGACCGCCGCGATGAAGCCGAGGAAGGCCGTGCCCCCGAGGTGCTCGGCCAGCAGCGGGGCCGCCATGTTCCCGCCCTTGTCGAGCGAGAGGATCAACTCGCGGCCCTGGCCGCCCTCCGTGAGTCCCGGCAGCAGCACCGCGGCGGCGAAGCCGACGATGGGGATGATGATGTAGAAGTAGCCGATGAAGCCGGTGGCGTAGAGCACCGACTTGCGGGCCGTCTTGGCGTCCGGAACGGTGTAGAACCGCATCAGGATGTGCGGCAGGCCCAGCACGCCGAACATCAACGCCAGGCCGAGCGAGACGGCGTCGAGCGGCTTCGTGATCAGGCCGCCCGGCTCGAGGGCCGCCTGCCCGTACTTCGCCGCCACCGCCCCGTACAGGTTGCCGGGGTTGAACCCGAACTTGGACAGGGCGAGCAGCATGAGGATGGTCACGCCGACGAGCAGCAGGACGGCCTTGATGATCTGCACCCAGGTCGTCGCGATCATCCCGCCGAACAGCACGTAGGCCAGCATCACCGCCCCCACGGCGGTGACCGCCATGATAAAGGGGATGCCGAACATGAGCTGGATCAGGGTGCCCGCGCCGACCATCTGGGCCGTCGTGTAGACCAGCACGGTCAGGATGCCGCCGACGGCGGCCGCGATCCGGACGGGTCCCTGGCGCAGCCGGAAGGCGACGACGTCCGCGAAGGTGTACTTCCCGAGGTTCCGCAGCGGCTCCGCCACCAGGAACAGCAGGGCCGGCCAGCCGACGAGCCATCCGGTGGCGTAGATCATGCCGTCGTATCCCTTGGTGGCGACGAGACCGGCGATGCCCAGGAAGGACGCCGCGCTCATGTAGTCGCCGGCGAGCGCCAGCCCGTTCTGCAGGCCGGTGACGCTCCGGCCCGCGGCGTAGTACTCGCGGGTCGACTTCGTGCGCCGGGCGGCCCACCAGGTGACCGCCAGCGTGAGGACCACGATCAGGAAGAAGAAGGTCATCGCCGAAACGGTCGGCGTACCGAGCACGGTCTGGACCACCTCCGGCGCGGCCGTGACAGGGGATGTCTGCATGTGCGTGCCTCCCGGTGCGCCGGTCAGGGCTTGACCTTGTCGCGGAGCCTGCTCACCTCGGTGTCATGCCTGCTGTTGGCCCACGCGACGTAGATCATGGTCAGGATCCAGGCGAGGACGATCACGCCGACGCCCAGGGGGATGCCGAGCGTCGTCGCCGCGCCGAGCTTCTGCCCCATGAAAGGCTTGTTGTAGGCGATGAGGAGGATGAAGCCGTAGTAGAGACCGAACAGGCAGAGCGTCAGGACGCTGGAGACCGCCCACTTGTTCCGGACCAGGCGCTTGAACTCGGGGGATCCCAGCATCTCGTGCGTCGTCTTCTGCATCCGACTCTCCCTTCCTCCGGACGGACACGCTTCGCGCCGTCGTCACGCGTCCACCCCGATCGGCCCCGGTCGCAGCGACGGCCACGCCACGCACCGGGAGCGGACTACTGGGACGCCCGAGGTCCTCTGGGGCCTCGGGCGAAGACGGCCGGCGGGGTTCGATGGGCGGCGCCGCGTCCGGCCCGCCGCGCGGCAGACTCGCAGCCCGCACCGCGCCGTGTCAACCCCCGGGAAGCACGGCCGGCGCGACCGCGGACGACCGCGCCCTCAGGCTCCCTGGGCCCACTCGCCGCCGAGGAAGTCGAAGGCGATCCGCTTCTGCAGGGCCGCAACCTGGGAGAAGACCTGCTTGAGCATCGCCTCCTCCAGCGGCGTGAGGGTCTTGAGCCCGACGTGGTTCGTCGGCGGCCGCCCGCCCCCGAGACTCTCGAGCTGGTGGGCGAGCCGCAGCGACACGAGGAACTCGTACGCCTGCTCGACCTCCTCCCGTCCGGCCCGGGTCAGGACCCCGGTCTCCTCGAGGCGGGCGAGGCGGTCGAAGGTGCCGGTCTCCGTCGCGCCGTCGCGCAGCGCGTAGAGCCGCGCGAAGCTCACCAGCGGCGCCGCGGCCTCCTTGACGTTGAAGGTCCGCTCGCTGCCGGGCGCCTCGCTGTCCGCGACGATCTTGCCGAAGAAGCCGAGCAGCGGGCGGTGGTGCAGGGCGTTCTGGGCCAGGTTCGCGAAGAACGAGGGCGTGCGCCCGATCTCCGCCAGGACGTGACGGCGGAGGGCCGCGGCCAGGCCGGCGTCGCCGTGGACGCAGCGGAAGTCGAAGCAGGTGTTGAAGTCGAGGAGGTCCCGGGGCTCGGCGGTGTGGATCCAGCCCGAGAAGTGCTCCCGCCACGCCGCCAGCGGGGCGCACCAGCGCGGGTTCTTCGCCATCATCCCGCCCTTGCACGGCGGGTAGCCGACGCGGTCCAGCCGGTCGCAGACGCGCTCGCCGAGGGCGGCGAAGTAGGCCTGCGCCGCGGCCGGGTCGGCGCCGGCCGGCAGGTCGAAGATGATGGCGTTGTCCTGGTCGGTGCCGAGCGTCTGCTCCTCCCGGCCGCCGCTGCCCAGGACGATGAAGGCGAACGGGGCCGGGGCCGGCCCCAGCTCCTCCGCCGCGAGCAGCAGGAGCCGCTGCGTGATGGCGTCGGCGACCGCCGTGATCGCGCGGCAGGTGCCGCGCGGCCGGGTGCCGGCGTCCACCAGCCCCCGCGCGAGCCGCGGCAGCTCGTCCCGGTGCCGCGCCAGCTCCTCCACGC
>CAZSQE010000057.1:0-9681 GCA_964608905.1 uncultured bacterium
GTTGTTGTTCGTGTCCGCCACGTAGACGTTGCCGGCCACATCCACAGCCACGCCGCAGGGGATTTGGAGCTCACCGGGACCGGAGCCGTATGAACCCCACTGCGTCAGGTAGGTCCCATCGGCCGAGAACACTTGGATGCGGTGGTTGTTGTAGTCCGTGACGTAGACCCTGCTGCTGCCATCCACCGCCATGCCGAAGGGGCCAGAGAACTGCCCTGGGCCCGTACCATATGAGCCCCAAGTCGCCAAGAATGTCCCCTCAGCGGTGAACTTCTGGACCCGGTGATTGTAGCTATCCGCAACGTAGACGTTGCCGGCGGCGTCCACGGCCACCCCGCCGGGTTCGTTGAACTGTCCCTGGCCGGTCCCGGCGGTGCCCCACTGACGCAGGTAGGTTCCATCTGTGGCAAACACCTGCACCCGGTTGTTGTATCTCTCTACAACATAGACGTTCCCACCTGCGTCGACAGCGATGCCCCTAGGATGGTTGAACTGACTGATTCCATCGCCGTACGTACCCCACTGGTAGAGGTAGGATGGGGTCTGGCCACTGGCCGCAACGGCGATGAGCGGGGCAAGAAGGGTCAACCCGAAGATGTAGTGCTTCCGCATGGCGGCCTCCCTGGGGCTACTTGGTGGGCGCTGGCGTTGCGTACCTAGCCTTGAGCTGGCCGACGGAGATGGACTGCGCGGGGGTGACCGGCTCGACAACCTCCAGCGATATGGCTGACCCGTAGTACGGCCACCCAGGCGCATTAGAGACTAGGAGGTCGAACGACCCTGCCGCGGCGCTGACAGCGTACTGGCCGTAAGGCGGAGAGTCGTTCAGTCCCACAAAGGTAACCTGCGTCCCGGTATTGTCCACCGTGGCATCGGATGAGCCAAGCACAAGCCAAGGGCTCCCACCTGATGCGAAGGAGAAGGTGTTTGTCTCATGGGCAGTGAGCGTTTCATTTGAAGTGATTAGGAACCCGCAAGGCTGGTCGAAGGTGAATCGGAGTAGCGCCGGAGTCAGGGCGCCGGCGAGTTGCAGGATGTAGATGCCGTGCGGGTCAGGACTGGCCCCTGTTGTGATGCCGCCGGTTGCGTCACCCGAGACTAGCCGAACGTTCAGGGTTCCCGTTGTTGGACCGGGGCCAAGAACGTATGTGAAGTCCTGGCCGCTTGGTGAAGACACAAGTCCGCTGCTGATGCCGGAGAAGTCGACGGTTGCCGCGTCCGCAAGAGGGCAGGGCAGACACAAGAGCACAAGAGCGGCTGCGACAGGGAACCGGCCGGCGTGGGGCATGACGGCCTCCAGGAGGTGAGGGTTACAGGTCGCTGATTCCTGCGGGCCATGATACCGCTCCTGGGCCGGCAGCGGGGGACCTTCAGGGACCCGTCGGTTGTCCCCTTTCTGTCCCCTTTGTCCAGGGCAACCGTAGCCCCCTGGTCGCCCTTGCACATCTTCCCTGACCGCTCAAGGTGGCAATCACTTGGGTTAGGATGGGCGCCGGCCAAAATCGGCTAGGTTGCAGGACTCAAAATCCGGTTCGGCTCAAACCGAGTGCGGGTTCGACCCCCGCCTCCGGCACCAGCACTCGCAAGGGGTTGGGCGATTCGCGCTGGAAGGCAAGTTCCTACGGAGCCTGCCCGGTCAATTGCCCCCCGCGCCCCTCTACTGCCTCGACGTCACCGGTACAGGGTCTTGACGCCGCCCCACGTGGACCGGCGCACCGGCGTCACGTCCGCTCCCGGGCACGCGATGGCGCGCACGCCGGGAGGCAGTCCAGCGATGCCGTAGATGCCGTTTGCCTGCGCCTCCCCCCACCCCACCCAGGTCGTGCCGTACTGCAGCGTAAATGCAGCCTCCAAAGGAGTCCCGGCCACAAGCGTCACGGGCAGCACAAGCGTCGTGTCGATGTCCCTGTGGCATCCGCCACAGGGGCCATTCAGGCTGGCAATGGCAGAGACGGAGTCCGCCCCGGAGGCGAGCGTCCCTCCGAACCTCATGCTGCAGCCGCTACCCCCGCAATTCTGCAGCACTCCGCCGTCGAGTCGAAGGACCACGGTCGCGTCGAGCGAGGTCCCTGGAGGAACCCCAACAACGTCGAACCGCTCGACAACGCGGACACCTGCCGACATAGCGCCGATGGCCGACAGCGAGAGTCGGGCCTCGTTGCGGTCGAAGGACACATACGCGGAATCGTATCCGTCGGTGCTGAAGTGCGTGTCGTAGGTAAACGAGTCGACCGTGTAGTAGCCGCCGTGACCGTGCTGGAAGTACCACACGGTCGAGGCCGGGCATTCGGTACTGCCTCCAACGGCTGGGCTGGCCGAGAGAAAGTGGGCGAACACGAGCGCGAGGGCGCCCAACCCAACGATGGAGAACGACCGGGACTGCATGGCGGCCTCCGTCACCGGTACAGGGCCTTGATGCGGCCCCAGGTCGTGGACTTCGCGGGCACCGCCAGGGAGCCGAACACTTGGACGCGGTGGTTGTAGCTGTCCGCCACGTAGACGTTGCCGCTGCCATCCACTGCCACACCGGCCGGGTTGAAGAACTGCCCGTCCCCGCTGCCCTTCGTGCCCCACTCGGTGAGATAGCTGCCTGTGGCAGTGAACTTCTGGATGCGGTGGTTGTAGCTGTCCGCCACGTAGACGCCTCCGCCGCCGTCTGTCCCCACACCGTACGGGTAGTAGAACTGCCCAGCCCCGCTGCCCCGCGTGCCCCACTGGGTAAGGTAGGTGCCATCACTCGTGAAAACCTCAATGCGATTGTTGCCCATGTCCGCCACGTAGACGTTGCCGCCACCGTCTATCCCCAGACCGTACGGGGCGTAGAACTGCCCGTCCCCGCTGCCCCGCGTGCCCCACTGAGTGAGGTAGGTGCCGTCGCTGGTGAACTTCTGGATACGGTGGTTGATGATGTCCGACACGTAAACGTTGCCGCTGCCATCCACCGCCACGCCTTCCGGATTCTCGAACTGCCCGTCCCCGTACCCGAGCGTGCCCCACTGGGTCACGTAGGTGCCGTCACTGGTGAATTTCTGGATGCGGTGGTTGTAGCGGTCTGCCACGTAGACGTTGCCGCTACCATCCACCGCCACGCCGGTCGGGAAGTGGAGTTGTCCGTCTCCGTTACCGAGCGTGCCCCACTGCGTCAGGTAAGTGCCACCACTCGTGAATACCTCGACGCGCTGGTTGCTGGAGTCCGTCACGTAGACTCTGCCGCCGCCGTCCACCGCGACACCAAACGGGTAGACGAATTGCCCGTCCCCGGTGCCGTAGATGCCCCACTGCGTGAGGTAGGCGGGCGCCTGCGCGCTGGCCGCTGCGGGGATGAGCAAGGCGAGAAGGGCGAGCGCAGCGGGGCAGGGCTTCCGCATGGCGGCATCAGTCACCGGTACAGGGTCTTCACGCGACCCCAACTGCTTGTCTTGGCCGGCACGAGGACGTCCGGAACGACGGCAACAGGCCCGGCGTAACCCGAGACCCGGTTCCCTGATGGGTACACCTGCGTGTAGAGGTGCCCATCGCCACCGCACTCCCACATGATTTGATAGCAGTCACCTACGACGGTGGTGCCGTCCGACCGGATTGCGATGCCATAGGCCGAGCACGTGAACACCGATACCAACTCGGAGAACCCGTCAGACACCCGAGTACGGACTACGCACTGGCCCTGACGCATCGAGTGCCAACCGAACTGCACTGACCAGAGCGAACCATCCGGCGCAAGCGCGACGTCAACTGGCCCCTTCAAGAGGTCGTTGGACGCGATTGCCGTCTGCGCTCCCGAAGCCAGGTCCACGCGCACGAGTCCCCCACCGCCATTGAGTGCAGTCGCGCAGACGTACAGCGCACCCTCGCTGCCAAAGCACATTCCCGCAGGCATTGGCAGGAACCCCCCGCTCGTTACCACCCGCAGGAACGCGCCATTCGCCGACAACTGCAAGACCCTAGGGGATGCGCCCTGCATGCTGACGTAGACCGTCCCGTCGGGGCCGATGACGATTCCCGATGGTCGGCCGTCCCCGGTCGTGCTGAGGGGCGCGAAGACCGATTGCCCGCCGGTGCCGGGGACCACTCGCACGATGCCCGCTCCCGGCACGCACAGCAGGACGTCGCCATCGCCCGTGACGGCCAAGTCAGTCGCCCCCGTCAGGTACCCGCCCGAGGAGAGCACGGTGGTAGCCATGGAGACCCCATCGAACGCGACCAACTGTTGCGACATCCATGGAGGAGAGACCATGACGAAGTCGCCCGGCCGAAGCACCCCAGCCCACGCTGGGGCTGAGAGCAACGCTCCTATGAGGACAAGCAGAAAGAGGTAGCGCATCTGCACGACGGCCTCCGTTACCGGTACAGGGTCTTGATGCGACCCCACGTCGTGGACTTCGCGGGCACCGTCAGGGAGCCGAACACTTGGATGCGGTCGTTCCACGTGTCGGCGACATACACGAGTCCGTCCGTCCCCACGGCGACCCCCTCCGGCCGGATGAACTGCCCCGGGTCAGAACCACGTGTGCCCCATTGCATCAGGTAGGTGCCGTCGCCGTTGAAGACCACGATTCTGTGATTGTAACTGTCCGCCACGTAGACGCGCCCTAAGGCATCCAGCGCAACATCTCTTGGCTGCTGCAACTGACCAGGGCCAAGGCCGGGAGACCCAATGGAGCCGATGGATATGCCTTCGACTGTGAAGATGTCGATGCTGCCACCGATGTTCCCTACGAAGACACGGCCGCTCCCGTCGATGGCAAGCCCGTAGCAGGCGTCCCGCGTGGGCCAGCAGGTGATGAACTCGCCTCCGACCGTAAACACGGACACACGATGGTTGTCCGTATCGGCCACGTAGAGGCGGTCGCCGTGGACCGCGACACCCCAAGTCGCGGCGAGTTGTCCCGGCTCATGCCCCCAAGTGCCGATTCGCTGTAGCAGCAGGCCATCGCGCCAGACCGAGATTGTGCTCTTGTAGACTGGGGTGCCCCCCGTGGCGGCATCCGCAACGTAGACCAGGCCGTCCACCCCAAGCGCCACCCGCACGGGGTAGTACAGCATGCCTTCCCCGCCGAGGAACGAAATACGCGCCCCCTCGTGGGACCAGATGTCGATGCTTCGGAATGCGCCGTTTGCGATGTACACGTTGCCCACGCTGTCGACCGCCACACCCTCCGGGTGCCAGAACTGACCTGCACCCCACACCGCCAAGACCGAGGGAGCCTGCGCCCAAGCCCCATCGAGGCGAAGGAACGGCAACCCCACCCACATGAGCGTGGCCAACACGAGGGCGAAGCGCGGCCTCATGGCGACCTCCTTCCTCGGTACAGGGTCTTGACGCGGCCCCAGGACGTGGAGTTGGTTGGCGTCGGCACGGGTCCGAAGACCTGGATGCGGCAGTTCCACGTATCTGACACGTAGACCGTGCCGTCTGGCGCGACGACGACGCCCCTGGGGCGGTTGAATTGGCCTGGGCCCGAGCCCGCTGTCCCCCATTGGGTGATGAACTCGCCCGAACCGGTGAACACCTGGATGCGGTTGTTGGCCGCGTCTGCCACGTAGACGTTGCCGCCGGCGTCCAGCGCCACGCCCCAGGGGCCCGCGAACTGCCCCGGCGCGCTGCCAAGGCCTCCCCACTGCCTCACGAAGACTCCATCCGTGGTGAACACTTGAATGCGCTGGTTGTCGTCGTCGCACACGTAAACTAGTCCCGTCGCGCTCACGGCGATGGCGAGCGGGAAGTGGAACTGCCCCGGACCCTCACCCCACTCCCCCCACTGCGTGACGCACCCACCTGCACTCGTGATGACTTCGACGCAGGACTTGCTGGCGTCCGCCACGTAGAGGTGGCCCTGGTCGTCCACCGCCACGCCGAAGGGTCTGTACATCTCGCAGGGTCCCGGGCCATACGTGCCCACGGGGCCGAGGTACTCACCCCCGGTCGTGAATGAGAGCAGCCCTGGCCAAGAGGGGGCGCCGCCCGCAGCGACGAAGACATGGCCGGTCGTGGTGACGGCGATGCCTTGCGGTTCGAAGTCGAGCGGCGGCATAGCCGGGCAGTTCCAGGAGGTCAACAGGACTCCGGCCGGGGTGAACGCGAATACCTGGTGCTCCGCCAGGTCCGCGACATAGACGTTGCCGGCAGCATCGAGCGCGAGGTGCCACGGGCGGCCCATCCCGTATGGACCTGCCGTTGTCCAAGTCGACAGAAGGGGCGGTGCCTGTGAACCTGCCGCTGCAGGGACGAGCAACGCGAGAAGGGCAATGGCGACGGGGCACCGCATCAGCAGGGTGGCCTCCAAGGGGCTGCCCCAACCGGCGGACGCTGAGAGCCTGGTCGGGAGTGCGTACCGGGAACCCGCCCCATGAGCCTACCACCCCGCCGGCTGGCCCCGCCTCCTGTTCTTGTCCGTGTCTTGTCCGTGTCTCTGGCGGCATGTCCCGGCAGATAGCGGCGCTCCCGGTGCCCGAGAGGCCCCGCAACTCGTTGGGAACGGCCGCGACCTGCCGGGATGCGCCGGGAGCGGACAGCGCCCTGCGTTCCTCAAGATCCGGTTCGGCTCAAACCGAGTGCGGGTTCGACCCCCGCCTCCGGCACCAGACGTACGGAAGCATCCTGCCACGCTTCCGCTGTCGCGCCGTCTGCATCGCCGACGCGTCCGTTCTGGGCCAGGACCACACGTCCGCGAGTGCTCGCGGGCAGACCAGTCGCGGGGGGTGACACGACGGCGCGGAGCCCGGTGGAGCGCTCCGCGCCGCGTGTGTCGCAGCCGACCGACCGTGCCTCAGGCCGCCTTCGCCTCCTCCGCGCCGCTGTCCGCTACCTCGTCGTCCGGGCCGGAGCCGAGGGCCTCGATGACAGCCCCGGTCATCCTCCGTTCGTCCCGCAGGCTCTCGATCGCCGCCTCGGCCTGCTTCAGCAGGTAGCGCAGGGAACCCGTCTTCTCGAGGGCCTGGTCAACGAGGACCTTCCGCCCGTGGAGCGCCTCGAGGCCGGACTGCACGTCCACGAGCACGCCCTCCGCCCGGGCCAGGCGCTCCTCGGCCACGCTCATCTGCCGCATCCGCTCGTCCAGCGCCCCCGTGGCGCCGTGGATCTCCTTCAGACGACCCATGACCTCGTCCAAGAGACTGCGGCTCTCCGCGATCTCCCGGCTGGCGGAGGCGATCGCCCGGACGTCGGTGAGGGTCTTCTCGGTCATCGTGAAGATCCGGTCGAGGTCGCCCTGGAGCGTCTGGACGGTGCCCTGCCGGGCCGAGATCTGCTCCAGGGACCGGGTGACCTCCTGGTCCACCAGCTCCCAGTTCGCCAGCCGTTCCTCGAACTCGCCCAACCGCTCGTCCACCGAGCGCAGGCCGGCGACGTGCTCCTCCAGCTCCGCGGACGTCCGGGCCACGCCCGCCGCGCGCTCCTCCGCCGACGTGAGCGCACCACCGAGACGCTTGGCCAGTTCGTCCAGCTGCCCGGCCGCCGCCGCGGACTCCTGCCGCAGCTTCGCGGCCCGCCGGAGGTCCTTGGCCGCTTCCTCGAGCGCGTGCTGCCGCTGGTCGAGTTCCTCGCGCAGCGCCACGGTGCGCTCCGCCAGCGCCTCGACCGACTGGCAGCGTGCCTCGACCGCGGCCACGGTCTTCTGGGCCGTCTCGGCCCGCCGTGCGGCCTCCCGCACGCTGGTCGAGACGTCCGCGACGGTCCCGCGGGTGCGCTCGGCCTCCTCCGCCTGCGCGGCGAGCGCGGCGAACCTCTGTTCCGCGGCGTCCATGCGGGTGCGCAGCTGGCGGACCCGCTCGTCCAGGTCCGAGCCCAGGGCGCCGATCTCGGCGACCTGGCGATGCAGACCCTCCACGAATTCGCGCCGCGATTCGATCGTCGACATCGACTCGCTGATGCACTGCGTTTGCTGCTGCACGACCTCGAGCGTCGGCGCCATGTCCTGCAGCTCGCCGACCTGGCTTCGCAGCTCGCCCAGCGAGCGCTCCACGTCCGCCAGCCAGGACCGGGTCTCGGACTGGCTCTCCCGCATGCGCGCGACCTCGGCGTGCGCGACCTGCGCCTGCTCGAGCGAGTCGGCCACCGTCGCCTGGGTGCGACCCAGCCGTTCGAGGTCCCCGAGGACGGCGTCCACCGCCGGGCGCGCCGCCTCGACCCGCGCGAGTCGCGCTTCGAGGTCGCGGGCGTTGCCGCCGGCCTCGTCGAGCTCCCGGCGGATGCCGTGCACCTTCGTCACCTCTCCGTCGAGCTGGGCCACCTCGGCCACGAGCCGGTGCACCTGCGTGGACAGGGCCTCCGTCTGGGCGCCCAGGCGGTTCACGGTCTCGCTCGACTCCTTCAGGTCCTTGAAGCGGATCTCGAAGTCCGCGAGCGCACCGCGCGTGTCGGCGACGCGCTGGCTGACCAGCTCGAGGCTCTTGCCCTCGAAGTCGAACCGCTCGACGGCGTTCCTCATCTCGTCCTGGGTCGTGGTCAGCTCGTGGCGGATGATCCCGGCCTGCTCCTCGGCCTGGCGCTGGATCCGGGTGATCTCGCCGGAGCGCTCCAGCACCTGCTCGTGGAGCGCCGTCAGGGCGCCGACCGCCTCCTGCATCGCGCCCAGGGTCCGTTCGCTCTCCTGCTGCTGCCGCAGGCCGGCATCGATCTGGCGCATCGAGCGCTCGAGGTTGTCCGCCTGCAGGAGGGCCCGATCCACGGCTTCGCGCTGGGCTTCGAGGGACGAGGTCTTGTGGGTGAGGGCCTCGGCCAGGGACTTCAGCGTCCCCAGGTCGCGCTTCAGGACGTCGACCGTCTGGCGGACCCCCTCCATCGCGCGGACCGTCTGGTCCACGGCGGCGACGCGCCTCTCCTTGTCCTGCAGATCGCGGCCGAGTTCGTCGCGGCGCCGGTCGAGCACCTCCATCTTCGACACGGCGAGCTTGTGCGCATCCGTGAGCCGTTCGTGCTGCTCGCGCAGGCGGACCAGGTGCTCCCCGGTCGCCTCGACCTGCCCGCGCAGCCCCTCGGCGCCGTCGCGCAGGGCCTGGAAGGGCTTCTCCACGTCGAGGAACCGCTCCAGCCGGACCTCCAGGTCCGCGGCGCCGTCCACCTTCTGACTCAACGCCTCGAACAGCGCGCGGACGCGCTGCGAATCCTCGATCACGGCGGCGAGCCCGGCCTGGGCGTCCTGCTGGCCCTGCGCCAGGGCCACGGCGCGCTCGTCCAGCGCCTGGATCCGTCCCGCGAGCGAGGCGACGTCCTCGAGGCGCCGTTCCGTGTCGCGCAGGCGGGTGTTCATCGCGTCCACGTCGCTCCCCACCCGGCGGATCGGCTCGTCGAGTTGGTCGAGCCGGTCGGCCGCGGTGTGCGAGTCGCGGACCAGCGTCTCGAGGCGTTCGCGTTCCAGGCGCATCTCCTGCAGGAGCGCGCGCAGATCGCTGGCGAAGTCCCGGTCCCCGCGGTGGTCGCCGAGCAGGTTCTTGAGAAGAGAAGCCATCGCATGCTCCTTGGAACGCGCCGCACGACGGGCCCGATCTGGGCTGCCGGCTCCGCGGCGTGATGGGGAGGCGTACCCGCGGCTTCGGTGCGGGACCGTGGTCCGCCTCGTGCGCCGTTTCCCATGCAAGAGACAGACCCTCGGCGCGGGGCCCGCGTGCCCTGCCGCCACCGCCACCTCGGCGGGATGGCGGCGCTCCGGGGAGCCCGCTGCCGGTTGGCCGCGGGCTCCCCGG
>CAZSQE010000058.1:0-9436 GCA_964608905.1 uncultured bacterium
TCGCCGGCGAGACGCGCGGCGACGACGTCGAGGTCCGCGCCGGGCTCGCCGGCGACGAGCGCGTGGTGCTGCGTCCGGCGGCCGGCCTGCGCGCCGGCGCGCGGCTGCGCGAGCGCTAGGGGACACCGATGTCCTCCGTGCAGGTGCGCGACCTCGCCAAGTCCTACGTGCGCGACTCCCAGACCATCCCGGTGCTCGAGGGCCTCACCCTCGACATCGCCGAGGGCGACTTCGTGGCGCTCATGGGGCCGTCGGGCAGCGGCAAGACCACGCTGCTGAACCTGATCGGGGGCATCGACTCGCCCACCGCCGGGCAGCTGCTCGTGGGCGGCACCGACATCGCCCGGCTGCGCGGGCCGGCGCTGTCACGGTGGCGGGCGCGACACATCGGCTACATCTTCCAGCTCTACAACCTGGTGCCGGTCCTCACCGCCCAGCAGAACGTCGAGCTGCCGCTGCTGCTCGTGCCGATGAGCACCCGGGAGCGCCGCGACCGCGCGCGCCTGGCGCTCGAGATCGTCGGCCTCGGCGACCGCCTCGACCACTTCCCGCGGCAGCTCTCGGGCGGGCAGGAGCAGCGGGTCGCCATCGCCCGGGCCGTGGTCAGCGACCCGGCGCTGCTGCTGGCGGACGAGCCCACCGGCGACCTCGACCGCCGCGCCGCCGCCGACGTGCTCGACCTGCTGCAGCGGCTCAACCGCGAGTTCGAGAAGACCATCGTCATGGTGACGCACGATCCCCACGCCGCCGAGCGTGCGAAGCGCGTGCTGCACCTCGACAAGGGCGTGCTGGCCGCCTGACGCCATGGCCCCCGACGCCCCCCTGCGCCTGCTCGTCCCGCTCGCGGTGCTCGCCGCCATCCCGCTGGGCCTGTGGGCCGTGGCCCGCCTGTCGGACCGCTTCCAGCGCCACCTCACGCTGTCCCCGGTCGCGCTGGTGTTCGCCAACCTGAGCCGCAACAAGCTCCGCACGCTGCTCACCACCCTCAGCGTGATGGTGGCGCTGTTCCTCTACTGCGCGCTGAGCGGCGTGCTCGACACGCTGAACGAGTCCATCAAGGTCGGCAGCATGTCCCGGCTGGTGACGCGCAACGCCATCTCGCTCATCTTCCCCGTGCCCTGGTCCTACCGCGATCGCATCGCGGCCGTCCCGGGCGTGAAGCGCGTCGCCGTGCAGAACTGGTTCGGCGGCCAGGACCCGAAGGACCCGCGCAACTTCTACGCCCAGTTCGCGGTGGACGACGAGTTCTACCGGATCTACGCGAACGACTTCGAGATCGTCGAGGCCTCGCCGGCCCAGGCCGGGGGCGCGGCGCCGCCCGGCCAGGACCCGGAGCTGGCGGCCTACTTCCAGGAACAGACCGCGGCCGTGGTGGGCCGCAAGCTCATGGAGAAGATGGGCTGGACGCTGGGCCAGACCGTCACCCTGGACGGCACCATCTACCCGGGCACGTGGGAGTTCACCATCCGCGCCGTCTACGCGGCGAAGCAGAAGTCCTTCGGCGAGGAGGTCCTGTTCTTCCCCTTCCGCTATTTGGACCAGCGCGGCCTGCAGGGCGGCCGGCAGGTGGGCATCTACGTGCTGGAGCTGACCGACGCCGACCGGGCCCCGGCGGTGCAGCAGCAGGTGGACGACCTCTTCCGGAACTCCGCGGCGGCCACGCGCACCGAGAGCGAGCAGGCCTTCCAGGCCGGGTTCGTCAGCCTGTACGGCAACGTGCCCTTCGTGCTGCGCGTCGTCTCCCTGGCGATGGTGTTCGCCATCCTGCTGGTGGCGGCCAACACCATGATGATGTCCATGCGCGAGCGCACCGCGGAGTTCGGCGTGCTGAAGACGCTGGGCTTCACCGACGGCACCGTGTTCGGCCTGGTGCTGGGCGAGGCGGCGGTCATCACGCTGGGGGGCGGCGTGCTCGGGGCGCTGCTGGCCAAGTTCCTGATCGAGTGGTCGGGCTTCAACTTCGGCGGCTTCCTGCCGCCCATGACCGTCTACTGGAGCACCGTCTTCACCGGCATCGGCATCGCCTTCCTGATGGGCGCGGTGAGCGGGCTCATCCCGGCGTGGCAGGCCTCGCGCCTGCAGATCGTCCAGGCCCTGCGGCCGGGCGACTGACGAGGACCCATGGCGCTCCCCCTGCTCTACAACGTGCGCAGCGTCGCGCAGCGCCCCATCGCCACCCTCACCACCGCAATCGGCGTGGGCCTCACCGTGACCATCTTCATCGGCGCCCTGGCGCTCGCCGCGGGCTTCGGCCGGGCGCTGCAGCGCACCGGCTCGCCCGACAACGCCCTGGTGCTGCGCAAGGGCGCCGACAGCGAGATCTCGAGCGGCATCTCGCGCGAGGCGGTGAACATCCTGCGCGCCCACCCCGGCGTGGCCGCCGCCGCGGACGGGCGACCGCTCGCCACCGCCGACCTGGTCGTGGTCACCACCAAGGAGCGCCTCGGCCAGCCCGGCTCCTCGAACGTGACCGTGCGCGGCGTGGACCCCGCGGCCATCGCCGTGCGTGCCGACGCGCGCGTCGTCGAGGGCCGCATGTTCCGGCCCGGGTCGGACGAGATCGTCGTCGGGAACCGCGTGGCCTCGCGCTTCGCCCACTGCGGGGTCGGTGACCGGATCGTCTTCGGGCAGCGTTCCTTCTCCGTGGTCGGCCACTTCGAGGCCGGCGGCGCCGCCTACGAGTCGGAGATCTGGGGCGACGCGGCCGTGCTCGGCCCGGCCCTCGACCGCGAGAACGTCTTCCAGACGGTCACCTTCCGCATGAAGGACCCGGCCGCCTTCGACGCGCTCAAGCGCCAGTTGGAGGCCGACCCGCGCCTCCAGGTGCAGCTCAAGCGCGAGAGCGCCTTCTACGCCGAGCAGACCGAGTTGTTCACGCGGCTGGTGACCGGCATCGGCGTGTTCATCACGCTCATCATGGGCGTCGGCGCCGTGTTCGGCGCGGCCAACACCATGTACGCCGCCATCGGCGCGCGCACGCGCGAGATCGCCACGCTGCTCGTGCTCGGCTTCACTCCCGGCGCGATCCTGGTCTCGTTCGTGTTCGAGTCGCTCCTCATCTCGCTGCTGGGCGGCGTGATCGGCTGCCTGCTGGCCCTGCCCCTGAACGGCGTCGTCACCAGCACCACCAACTTCCAGTCGTTCAGCGAACTGGCCTTCTCGTTCCAGGTCACCCCGGGCATCCTGCTCGCGGGTCTCGGGGCCTCGGCGGTGATGGGCCTGGTGGGCGGGTTCCTGCCCGCGCTCAAGGCCTCCCGCCAGCCACTGGCCGCCGCCCTGCGCGGCGCGTGAGCCGGCGGGCCCGGCCCCCCCCGCTCCCGTCCGCGCTTCCGCCGCGCCCGGCGCGCCCCCGCCGCGGCAGGGCGGTTCCGGCCGCGCGCTCCGCCCCGCGTATGGCACGCTGGTGGCCATCGGAAAGGAGGCGGGGCATGGCGGCCGATCTGCAGGCGATCCTCGAGGACCTCGGGTCCTGCTACGACTTCGGGGGCAAGTCGGTCGTCCACGTGGGGGCCGGCGGCGGCCAGCTCGTGGCCTCCGTGGCCCGCGCCGGCGGCGTGCTCGGCGTGGACCCGGACGCGGCGGCCCTCGCGCAGCTCGAGGCCAGGGTGCGCGAGACGGGCCTCGCCGGGCGCTACCGCACGGTGCAGGCGGACCTCCTGGCGGTCGCCGAGCGCGCCGACGTCGTCTACCTCGAGTTCTGCCTGCACGAGATCGTGGACGCCTTCACCGCCCTGCAGCACGCCCGCACGCTGGCGCCCGACGTGCTGGTCGCCGACCACGCTCCCGGCTCGCCCTGGAGCTGGTACCTGTGCGAGGCGGAGAAGGTCATGCGCGGCTGGTCCGCCGCCGGCCGCTTCGGCCTCGCGCTCGACCGCACCTTCACCGGCTGGCAGCGCTTCCGCGACCACGCCGAGCTGGCGGCCAAGGTCGCCGTGATGGGCGGGTGCGCGCTGCGGCGCGCCGAGGAGTTCCGCGACCAGCGCGACTTCACCATCCCCATGCCGTACCGGGTGGTCCTGCTGCAGCGGTAACGCCCGCCCCCACCGGCGCGGGGCGCGCGTCCCCGGCCCGCGACGGCTGGGGTATGCTGCCCCGCGTGTTCGCCTACCTCCTCTTCGGCGTGACCTTCGCCTTCGCCGCCGCCGTGCAGCCCGGGCCGCTGCAGGCCTACCTCGTCTCGCGCACCCTGAGCCACGGCTGGCGCCGCGCGCTGCCGGCCGCGTTCTCGCCGCTCCTCAGCGACGGGCCCATCATCGTGCTCGCGCTCCTCGCGCTGAGCCGGCTGCCCGCCGGGTTCGAGCGCGGCCTGCGGCTGGCGGGCGGCGCGTTCCTGCTGTTCCTGGCCTGGCGCGCGGCGCTCACCTGGCGCACGTGGACGCCGGCGACCGTCGCCGCCCGGGGCTCGGCGCGCGAGAGCCTGCTCGGCGCGACCGTCGTGAACCTGCTGAGCCCCGGGCCCTACCTCGGCTGGGGCCTCGTCATGGGACCGCTGCTGCTCCAGGCGTGGCGGGAGTCGCCCGCGCACGGCGTCGCGCTGCTGGCGGCGTTCTACGCCACGCTGGTCTCGGGCATGATCGCCACCGTGCTGCTCTTCGCCGGCGCGCGCCGGATGGGCCCGCGCGTCAACCGCGCGCTCGTGGGCGTCTCGGCGCTGGCGCTCGCCGCCTTCGGCCTCTGGCAGCTGTGGCTGGGGGCGGTCCCTCCGGGAGGACCATGACGCCGGCCGACGTGGACCGCGAGCTCCACGAGCGCCTCGGCGAGGTGAGCCCCGGCCGGCGCGAGTTCATCCACCGGGCGTTCGGCCTGCTGCCGCCGCTCACGCGCCCCCGCATCCTCGACGCCGGCTGCGGCCGCGGCGGCCCGACCGTCGAGCTCGCCCGCCTGGGCGGCGGCGACGTGGTCGGCCTCGACGTCGACGGGCGGGCGCTCGGCGCCATGGCCGACCGGGTGCGGCGCGCGGGGCTCGCCGACCGCGTCCACGCCGTGCGCGGCTCGCTGGCGGCGATGCCCTTCACGGACGGGTCGTTCGACGTCGTCTGGGCCGAGGCCTCCCTGCACGCCATCGGGCTCGAGGCGGGCCTGGTGGCGTGCCGCCGCCTCCTCGCCCCGCGGGGACGCCTGGTCGTCCACGACATGGCGTGGCTGCGGCCGGACTCGCCGCCGGAGCTCGTGCGATACTGGGAGAGCATCCCCTTCGGCGTCCCGACCGTCCCCGAGTGCCTGGCGACGGCCCGCCGCGCCGGCTACGAGGCCCTCGGCCACTTCGCCGTGCCCGGGGAGTTCTGGTGGACGGACTACTACCTGCCGCTGCAGTCCCTGATCCACGAGTTGCGGGAGCGGTGGACCGCGGACCCCGCGGCGCTCGACGCCCTGGACCGCCACCAGCGCGCCGTGGACGTCCACCGCGCCCACGGCCGATGGATCGGCTCGTTCTACCTCGCGCTGCGCCGCCCCTGACGGCCGCGGCGCGGCGACGGCCTGCCGCGCCCGTCCGGACGACGGTCCGCTGGCGGGCCGCGGAGAGCGCGGCTAGAATCCCGCCTCCATCCGTCCCTCACCCCGGAGCGCGCGCATGTCCGACCTCCACGACGTCGTCATCCTCGGCTCGGGCCCGGCCGGCTTCACCGCCGCCGTCTACGCCGCCCGCGCCAACCTCAAGCCGTTGCTGCTCTCCGGCTCGCAACCGGGCGGCCAGCTCACCATCACCACCGACGTCGAGAACTACCCGGGCTTCCCCGAGGGCATCCAGGGGCCCGAGTTGATGCTCAAGATGCGCGAGCAGGCGGCCCGCTTCGGCACCGAGATCGTGGACGACACCGTGACGGGCGCGGACTTCTCGCGCCGCCCGTTCACCCTGCGCACCGAGTCGCGCGAGTACCGGGCGAAGGCGGTCATCGTCGCCACCGGCGCCAGCGCGCGGCTGCTCGACATCCCGAGCGAGAAGACGTTCTGGGGCGCCGGCGTTTCGGCCTGCGCCACCTGCGACGGCTTCTTCTTCCGCGGCCGGCGGGTGATGGTGGTGGGCGGCGGCGACACCGCCCTCGAGGAGGCCAACTACCTAACCCGCTTCTGCACCGAGGTCGTGCTCGTGCACCGGCGCGACGAGCTGCGCGGCTCCAAGATCATGCAGGAGCGCACGCGGAAGAACCCCAAGGTCTCCTTCCGCCTGAGCGCGGTGATCGACGAGGTGCTGGGCACGGACGAGCCGCGCAGGGTCACCGGCGTGCGGTTGCGCGACACGAGGACCGGCGCGACGAGCGAGGAGCCCATCGACGGCGTCTTCGTCGCCATCGGACACCAGCCCAACACCGCCTTCCTCGCCGGCGCGCTGCCGCTGGACGACAAGGGCTACGTCGTGGTCGAGCCGGGCAGCCCGCGCACCGCGGTGCCCGGCGTGTTCGCGGCCGGCGACGTGGCCGACCCGGTCTACCGGCAGGCGGTCTGGGCGGCGGGCAGCGGCTGCGCGGCGGCCATCGAGGCGGAACGCTGGCTGGAGGCCCAGGGCGACTGACGCCCGCGGAGGGACGGATGGAGCGCGAGGTCCTCGAGTTCGACGTGCAGTTCGTGGGCGCGGGCCCGGCCGGGCTGGCCGGCGCCATCCACCTCGCCGACCTGGTCGCGGCGCACGACGCGAAGGTCGCGGCGGGCGCCCCGGGGGAGAGACTGGGCGAGGTCTCGATCGCCGTGCTCGAGAAGGGCCGCTCGGCCGGCGCGCACGGCCTCTCGGGCGCGGTGCTCGACCCGCGCGCGCTCGACGCCCTCGTGCCCGACTGGCGCGCGCGGGGCTTCCCGCCCGCGCCGCCGGTGGCCGGCGACGACGTCTACTTCCTGCGGGCGGACGGGCAGTTCCGCCTGCCCTGGCTGCCGCCGCTGCTGCAGAACCACGGCCACGTCGTCGTCTCGCTCGGCCGCATGGTCGAGTGGATGGCCGCGATCGCCGAGGAGAAGGGCGTGCTGCTCGTCACCGAGACGGCGGCGGCCGAGCCGCTGCTGGTGGACGGCCGGCTCGCCGGCGTGCGCACCGGCGACAAGGGCGTGGGCAGGGACCGGAACCCCAAGTCCAACTTCCAGCCGGGCGCCGACTGTCTGGCGAAGGCGACGGTGCTGTGCGAGGGCCCGCGCGGCACGCTGGCCCGGGCGCTCGAGACGGCCCTCGGCCTCACCGTCGGCCGCAACGCGCAGGTCTACTCGACCGGCGTGAAGGAGCTGTGGGAGATGCCGGCCGGGCGCGTCACGCCGGGCCGCGTCGTCCACACCATGGGCTGGCCGCTGCCGGCCGACACGCTGGGCGGCGGCTTCGTCTACGGCATGGACGGGACGCACTGGGCGGTCGGGCTGGTCACCGCGCTCGACGCGCCCGACCCGGCGAACGACCCGCACGCCAGCTTCCAGCGCTGGAAGACGCACCCGCTGGTGCGGGCGCTGCTCGAGGGCGGCAAGCCGGTGGCCTACGGCGCCAAGGCCATCCCCGAGGGCGGCTGGTGGGCGATGCCCCGGCTCGCGGCGGACGGCCTGCTCCTCGCCGGCGACACGGGCGGGTTCCTGAACGCCGCGCGCCTGAAGGGCATCCACCTCGCCATCCTCTCGGGCATGCTGGCGGCCGAGACGCTGTTCGAGTGCCTGCTGGCGAAGGACTTCGCCAGGGAACGGCTGGCGAAGTACGAGGAGCGCGTCGCCCACTCGTGGGGCGCCGACGAGCTGCGCCGCGTGCGCAACTTCCACCAGGGCTTCGACGCCGGCCTCTACGCCGGCGTGCTGGGCGCCGGTGTGCAGATGCTGCTCGGCGGCCGCGACCTCTTCGGCGACCGGTTGAAGAGCGTGGCGAGCCACCTCCACGTGCGCCCGCTGCGGGAGCGGCACCCGAACGGCAAGCCGGCGGCGGCGAGGTTCGACGGCACGCTCACCTTCGACAAGCTCGCCGACGTGTACCTCTCGGGCACGAAGCACGACGAGGACCAGCCCGTGCACCTCGTGGTCACCGACCCGTCCATCTGCGCCGGGAAGTGCCGCGAGGAGTTCGGCAACCCCTGCCAGCACTTCTGCCCGACCGGCGTCTACGAGATGGTGCCGGACGAGGCGAAGCCGGGCGCCCTGCGCCTGCAGATCAACGCCTCGAACTGCGTGCACTGCAAGACCTGCGACATCGCCGACCCGTACCAGGTCATCACCTGGGTGCCGCCCGAGGGCGGCGACGGGCCGGACTACAAGGGGCTCTGATGCCGGGCGAACGCGCCGTCCCGCGCTGGCTCTTCTGGACGCCGCGCGTCCTCGGCATCCTCTTCGCCGGCTTCGTCAGCCTGTTCGCGCTCGACGTCTTCGAGGGCCCGGACGGGGCGGCGCGGAAGCTGGCGGCGTTCGCCGTCCACCTCGTCCCCACCGTCATGGTGGTCGCCGCCCTGCTCGTCGCCTGGCGCTGGGAGGGCATCGGCGCGCTGCTCTTCCTCGGCCTCGGCGTCTACTACCTCGCCACCTCCTGGGGGCACCTCGGCTGGGACGCCTGCCTGGCCATCGGCGGTCCCCTCCTGGTGACGGGCGCGCTGTTCCTGCTGAGCTGGCTGCGCCGGGCCGGGCCGCCGACGCGGGGCTGAGCGCGCGGCCCGCCGCGGTATACAATCCCCCCGCACCCGGACCGGGCGCCGTCGCCCCGGCCACCCCCCACCACGCGGAGACGCCATGCGCATCCGTCAGCGATCCCGGTTCGTCCTCGTCCTGCTCGCGCTCACGCAGCTCTCCTGCGCCACGGCCGCCCTCGTCCCCGGCGAGGAGAGCATGCCGGCCGCGCGGCTGGGGCTGCCGGCCGAGCAGCGCGTCTTCTACGACGCGCTGGAGGGCTACGGCGACTGGCTGCTGATCGAGCCGCTGGGCTTCGTCTTCCGCCCCTTCGACAGCGACGAGTCCTGGCACCCGTACCTCCACGGCTACTGGGCGCCCTCCGCGATGTACGGCTGGGTGTGGATCTCGGGCGAGCCGTACGGCTGGGCCACCTACCACTACGGCACGTGGTACCACGACGACTACCAGGGCTGGGTGTGGATCCCGGACGACGACTGGGGCCCGGCGTGGGTCGCGTGGGCGATGAGCGACGACTACGTCGGCTGGGCGCCGCTGCCGCCGCGCGGCTACGCGCCGGAGCTGGCGCCGGGCGGCGGGTTCCTCTACGTGCCCCTCTCCTCGCTCGCGGCCACCGACCTGCCGCGGCGCGCGCGCAGCGCCGGGCAGCTCGGCGTCGCGCTGGGCACGCCGGTCGCGGTCGAGGACCTGCGCGAGCGGGACGGCGTCGCCTTCAACGCCGGTCCCCCCTTCGCCCTCGTCGAGCGGGACGTACGCGTGCCCGAAGCGGGCGATCCCCGCGCGGTCGCCGAGCGAGCGGTCGAACGCCTCCCCGAGCGCGAGGCCGACGTCCTCGACCGTGTGGTGGTCGTCCACGTGCAGGTCG
>CAZSQE010000059.1:0-9330 GCA_964608905.1 uncultured bacterium
GCGGAGCGCCGGGCGCGACCGGCAAGCGGACGCCCCGGGGATCGCTCCCCGGGGCGTCGTCGCCGCGGCGGATGCCGCGGGTCGGGTGGTTAGCGGACCAGCACGACGCGCAGGTTCATCGCGCGCCCGCCGGCTTCGGCCCGGATGAAGTACATCCCGGGGTGGGCCGCCTGGCCCGCCGCGCCGGTGCCGTCCCACTGCAGCCGGTGACGGCCCGCCTCGAACTCGCCCGCGGCCAGCTCGCGGACCAGCGCGCCCCGGACGTCGTGGACGCGCACCCGCACCGTCGTGGCCACGGGCAGGGCCAGCTCCAGCCGCGGCTGCGCGGCCGGGTTCGGACCGACGAAGCCGAGCCCGAACTGCGTCGGCGGCGGCTCCTCCGTCGCCGTCGCGCCGCCGCTGACCGTGAACGTCTCGGACAGCCAGGAGCCCATGACCCCGATCTCGTCGAGGCCCGCCAGGTCGAGCATGCCCTGGCCGGTCGGCAGCACCGGCACCGTCCAGGCGTACTCGCGCTGGATCAGGCCGTCGGCGACGAGCGTCCAGGACAGCCCGGCGTCTTCCGAATACCACAGCTGGTAGGACGTGGCCGTGTGGCCCTCGGGATCCGCCCACCTCAACTGCAGCGTCTCGCCCGACTGGAAGCCCGGCGCGTCCTCGCCCCCCTCGCCGTACCCGGCGAGCGGGCCGCTGACGGTCATCGCGGGCTTGAGCACCCGGACGTGGTCCACCGCCTGGAACCAGGTGGCGTCGTCCACCCGGCCGATGACCTCGACCGGGACCTCGTCCCCGGTCGGCAGGAGCACCATGAGGGCGGTGCGCTCGAACTTGTAGAACGCCATCGTCTCGTCGTAGCTGACGGGCGCGCCCGGGGCCACCGGCACCGTCCGCACCAGGAGCACGCTCGAGGTCACGATGTCCTCGGGCATCCAGCCGGCGGGCGGGGTCAGCTTGCCCTGCACCCAGTTGCCGTTCGACGAGCGGTTCAGCGTGTTCGGCGCCAGGTCGAACGACGCCGTCGCCACGCCCACGTGCAGGCTGCACGGCACGAGCGTGTACGGCTCGTCCAGGTCGTTGCTGGCGACCCGGAGCAGGCCGGCGTAGTCGCCGTCCGCGAGGCCGGAGGCCCGGAAGCCGACGGTGAGCGTGTCGCACTCGCCCGCCGGCGTCACCCCCGCGACCGGGCTGACGGTGAGCCAGCCGGGGCGGTTGCTGAAGCGCACGCGCAGCTGGTCCTTCACGTACGCGGCGTTGTAGGCCACCGTGAGGCCGACGTCCCTGGCGGCGTTCTGGATGCCGATGG
Source organism: uncultured bacterium (assembly GCA_964608905.1). Lineage (GTDB taxonomy): Bacteria > Eisenbacteria > RBG-16-71-46 > RBG-16-71-46 > RBG-16-71-46 > JANXPZ01. Next base: position 1,304 of record CAZSQE010000059.1, read on the forward strand.
TGGCCTCGTTGAGCCGGGTGCCCTGCATGTCCAGGTACTGGTAGTCGATGGTCCCGCTCGGGTAGAGCAGGATCTGGTAGGTGTAGGGACCGCCGGAGGAGTAGCGCGGCACGTCGAGGAACGAGATGATGAACTTCGTCCCGTCGTAGTGGTAGAAGGCACGCGCGCCGCCGCTCGCCGGCCGGAAGTCCTGGTCGTCCCACCACACCGCCAGCAGGTTCTCGGGCGCCGACGTGCTCGGCAGCGCGTAGTTGCTCAGCGCGCTGGTCGTGTTCGTGAAGCTGACCCACCCGTTGCTGCTGATGCGGAACGAGCTGAACGAGTTCCCGTAGAAGGGGAACGGGAACGGGAGCGGGAATGGCCCGAGGTTCTGGTCGTCCGCATTCAGCGGGATCGACACGCCGACCGTGGCGATGTCCTCCCACGCGAACGCCGGTCCGAGCGGATCGTCGCTGTCCACCCAGCGGTAGCCGAAGGCGTCCGGTCCGCCGTTGGCCGCGGTGACCGGCTGGCCCGGGCTGCCCGCGTCGTCCTTCTCGACCTCGGTCATGTCCGCCGCGACCGTCGCGGGGAGCTGGCTGAGCGCCTCGACGGTCCAGGTCAGGTCGCTGCCGCCCGTGTTGCAGATGACGAGCTGCTTCTCGGTCGTCAGCGCCGTCGGCCCGAGCGTGGTGGCCAGCGCCGCGCGCAGCGACGGCGGGTCCACGCCGATCTCCGGCGGGATCACGCCGATGCCGGTGAGCGGCACGGCGAACTCGGGCGCGTCGGGGTCGTTCGACGCCAGCACCAGGCTCCCCGTGCAGGGGTCGCAGGCGCCGGCGGGGGCGAAGCGCACCGTCAAATTCGCGGTGCCCCGGCTGCCCAGCACGATCGGGAACGTGCCCCCGACCAGGCTGAAGCTCGGGTCCGCGATGGCCGCGGACTCGACCGTGAGCACGTCGCTGCCGACGTTGCGCACCTGCACCACGAGGTCGCGGGTCAGGCCCACGTACTGCCAGCCGAAGTCCAGGCTGGCCGGCGCCGCCGCGATGTCCGGGGTGCCGATGGCCGTGAGCGTCGTCGGCACGGTGACGACGGCCTCGTCCGGGTCGTTGCTCTGGATCCGGATCGCGCCCTCGTACACCCCGCCGAACATGCCCGCGGTGTTGAAGCTGACCGCCAGGTCCTGCGAGCCGCCCGCCGGGATGGTGCCCATCGTGGGCGTCACCGTCAGGTAGTCCGGGATCGTGGCGATCTCGACCGCCAGGTTGTCGTGCACGTAGCCGGCGTTGTACACGACCGTGAGCCCGTCGTTCCGGGCCCCGTTCTGGATGCCGATCGTGGCCTCGTTCAGGCGCCCGGCCTGCAGGGTCAGGTACTGGTACACGATCCGGCCGGTCGGATGGAGGATGACCTGGAACGTGTAGGACTCGTGCGTCGAGTACCGCGGCACGGTCACGTAGGACAGGATGAACCGCGTGCCGTCGCGGAAGACGAACGCCCGTCCCGTGCCCGAGGCCGGACGCATGTCGAGGTCGTCCCAGAACGCCGCCAGCAGGTTCTCGGGCGCCGAGGTGCTGGGCAGCGCGTAGTTGGTGAGCGAGGTGAGCGTGCTGGTGAACGACAGCCAGCCGTTCGAGCACACGTTCACGGTGTTGAACGTGCTGCCGTAGAACGGGAAGTCGAACCCGATGGGCACGGCCGCCAGGTTCTGGTCGTCGCCCGTGAGGCTCAGCGGCGTGCCGATGACCGTGATGTCCACCCAGTCGAAGACCGGGCCGCCCGGCTCGTCGCTGTCCCGCCAGGTGTAGCCGAAGAGGTCGGGTCCGCCGCTGCCCAGCACGCCGGGCCGCGGGTCGGGCTCGTCCTTGCCCGGGTCGGGATCGGTGTACTCATACGTCGGCACCGACAGCGCCGAGATCAGCGTGCCGACGGTGTAGTCCAGGTCGCTGCCGCCGGTGTTGTACACCGTCACCGTGCGGGTCTCGGCGGCCGGGATGTCCAGGGTGACCGCGAGTGCGGTGGGGTCCACCGCGACGTCGGGGGCCACGATGCCCGTGCCGTTCAGCTCGACGGTCGCGACCGGCGTGTCGGGGTCGTCGCTGGCGATGGACAGCGTCGCCGGGAAGGCGCCGACCGACGGCGGGTTGAACGACACGTTGAGCACCGTCGTGCCGAGGGCCGGCACGTCCACGCTCAGCGGGTTCGCCCCGTACGCCGGGTCGCTGCTCGTCACGCCCGTCACGTGCAGGACGTCGGTGCCGAGGTTGCGCACCGTCAGTTGCTGGATGCGCGGGTAGCCGATGAAGACGTCGCCGAAGGCGAGCGACGGCGGCGCGACCGAGATGTCCGGCACGCCGATCACCGTCAGGTCGGCGGGCACGTCCACCTGCGGCAGCACCGGGTCGTTGCCGGCGATGCGCACGATCCCCTCGTACAGCCCGCCGAACAGGCCCGACGCGTTGAAGCCGACGTTCAGGTCCACGGACCCGCCGGGCGGCACCGTGCCGCTCGCCGGGCTCACCGTCAGGAACCGCGCCGGCGGCCGGAAGCGGATCGCCAGGTTGTCCTTGACGTAGGCCGCGTTGTAGACGACCTGCAGGCCGTCCGTCCTGGTCGCGTTCTGGACGCCGATGGTGGCGCTGGTCTTCGTCGCCGCCCGCATCGACAGGTACTGGTAGACGATCGTCCCGTTGGGATACAGGACGATCTCGAACCGGTTCGGGTTGGTCGTGGAGGACTCCCCGATGCGGCGCACGTCCTGGTACTGGATGACCAGCTTGGTCCCGTCGTAGTGGTAGTACGCCCGCTTCGAGGTCTCGAAGGTCAGGTCGTCCCAGAAGACGGCGAGCAGGTTCTCCGGCACCGTGCTGCCGGTGTTGGGCAGGACGGTGTTCGTGTATGTCGTCCGGGTGCTGGTGAACGACACCCAGCCGTTGGTGCAGATCCGGAACGAGTTGAACGTGTTGCCGTAGAACGGGAAGTCGAACCCGATGGGCAGCGGACCGGTGTTGGCGTCGTCGCCGGTCATGTTGACCTGCGTGCCCACCGCGGTGACGTCCACCCAGTCGAAGGCCGGGCCGTCGGGCTCGTCGCTGTCGGCGTAGGTGTAGCCGAAGACGTCCGGTCCGCCGGCGCGGTCGGGCGCGGGGCCGAACTGGACGTCGGGCGCGCCCTTCTCCAACTCGACGTTGTCGGCGTCGCCGTGCTGCACGACCGTGCCGCTCGGCGTCAGCGCCATGGCCTCGGCGGTGAACAGGTAGTTGCTGCCGCCGCTGTTGGCGACGCGCAGCGTCCGCGCGGTGGCGGTGTTCGTCAGCAGCGTGACCGCCAGCGCTTCCGGCGTGACGCTGAACGACGGCGCGACCAGCGCCTCGCCGCTCAGCGGCACCGACTGGACCGGCGAGTCCGGGTCGTTGCTGGCGATCTGCAGCGCCCCGCCCAGGACCATGGGCGCCGTCGAGTGCCAGGTCACCGTGAGGTTGCGCGCCGCGCGCGCGACCAGCGTGAAGCTCGCGGCGTCCACCGTCACGGTCGGGTCCGGGGAGGTGATGCCCGAGACCACGAGGTCGTCGGTCCCCGGGTTCGACACGGTGAGCGTCCGCTGCACGGTGGCCCCGGCGAACGGCGTGCCGAAGTCCAGCGCCGCGGGGTTCACGGCGATGTCGGGCGCGCCGGTCACGTGCAGGGTGGCGGGCAGCGCCAGGGGGGACTCGTCGGGGTCGTTGCTCAGCACCCCCACGGTGCCCTCGTAGGTTCCGCCCATCATGCCCAGCGCGTTGAACCGCACCTGGAGGTCCTGGCTCGCCCCCGCCAGGATCCGGCCGGCCGTCGGGGTGACCGTCAGCCACTGGTTCAGCGGGTGGATGCGGATGGCCAGGTCGTTCGCCAGGTACGTGGTGTTGTGGGCGACCGTGAGGCCGATGTCCTTCGTGGCGTTCTGCACGCCGACCGTCAGGCTGTTCGTGGGCTCCGCCACCGACAGGTACTGGTAGCGGATCTCCCCGGTCGGATGCAGGATGACCTGGAAGGTGTACGGCCCGCCGGTGCCGTAGTGCGGCACGTCCACCCACGAGACGATGAAGCGGGCCCCGTCGAAGTGGGTGTAGGCGCGCGGGGTGGTGCCGAAGTTGAGGTCGTCCCACAGCGGCGCCAGCAGGTTGGCGGGCGCGCCGGCGTTCGGCAGCGCCTGGTTGCCGTAGGCGGTGCCGCCGTCCGTGAACGACAGCCAGCCGTTCGTGCAGATGCGCACGCCGCTGAACGTGTTCCCGTAGAACGGGAAGTCCATGCCCATGGGGATCTCGGCCGAGGTGGCGTCGTCCCCGGTCAGGCTCACCGGCGTGCCCACCGTGGTGATGTCCACCCAGTCGAAGGCCGGTCCGCCGGACTCGTTGCTGTCGATCCAGCGGTAGCCGTAGCCGTCCGGTCCGCCCTGGTTGTCCGTCACCGGCTGGCCGATGCGGATGTCGCCCTCCTTGGGGACGTCCTCCGGCTGGTAGACCACCGGCTGCACGAACTGCAACTCGGGGGTGGGCACGGTGAAGTCGAGCGTACCCTCGCCGGCGTTGCCGAGCGTCAGCGTCTGCACCTCGACCGCCCCGCTCAGGAGCGAGGCCGAGAAGGACGCCGGCGTGTAGGCGAGGTCCGGGATCCCCAGCGTCGTGCCCACCGCGATGTTGGAGAGCGGGCCGGCGTTGTTGAACTCGTCGAACGCCTTGATGGCGAAGTGGTACGTCGTGCTGAACGCGAGGCCGCCCACCTCGAACGACTGGGGCGAGCCCGCCACCAGCGGGTCGGGCCCCGGCACCAGCGTGGCGCCGGGCCAGTTCGTCTCGTCGATCGGCGCGATCGAGTAGCGGATCTCGTAGCTCGTGGCCCGGCCGGTGGCGCCGTCGTCACCGGTCGCCGTCCAGGTGAGGCCCACCGCGTTCGAGCTCGGGTCCACCGTCGCCAGGTCGGCGATGGCGCCCGGCGGGGTCTCGTCCGGCTCGGCGATGGTCATGAAGGCGTTGAGCCGCCCGCCCGTGACCATCTTGCCGGCGAGCTGCGGCTTCGGGTCCGCCCCGATCATCATCAGCTGCTTGATCTGCAGGCTCGTCATCGCGGGGAAGCGGCCCATGGCGAGCGCCACCGCGCCCGCGACGTGCGGCGTGGCCATCGACGTGCCCGACAGCAGCTGGTAGCCGCCGCCCGGCTGGCAGGAGAGGATGTCCACGCCCGGGGCCGCCAGGTCCACGCTGGTGGCGCCGTAGCAGGAGAACGAGGCCAGGTTGTCGTTGTGGTCGGTCGCGGCCACCGCGACGATGTAGGGCGAGTCGTACGACGACGGGTAGTGCGGGCTGGTGTCGTTGTTCGAGCCCGAGTTGCCCGCCGCCGCCACGAACAGCTGGTTCGCCGCGCCCGCGGCGTTGATGGCGTCGAGCAGCGCCTGCGAGAAGCTGCCGCCGCCCCACGAGTTGCTGGTCAGCCGCACGCCCACGGCGATGGCGTACTGGATGCCGCGGATGGCCCCGTCCGTCGAGCCGGAGCCGCCGCCGCTCAGGAACTTGATGGCGACGATCCTGCCGGTCCAGCAGACGCCGGCGACGCCGAGGTTGTTGTCGCCCACGCCGGCGATGGTCCCGGCGCAGTGGCTGCCGTGGCCGTTGTCGTCGAAGGGGTCGCCGTCGTTGTTGTAGAAGTCGTAGCCGTGGACGTCGTCCACGTAGCCGTTGCCATCGTCGTCGATGCCGTTGCCCGGGATCTCGCCGGGGTTGGTCCAGATGTTGGCGGCGAGGTCGGGGTGGTTGTAGTCCACGCCGGTGTCGATGACGCCGATCTTCAGGTTCGGGTCGCCGGTGAACTGGTCCCAGGCCAGGTACGCCTTGATGTCGGCGCCGGTGGTGCCGCCGGTCTGGCCGGTGTTGCGCATCCCGTACAACTCGTTGAAGCGGGTGTCGTTCGGGATGACGTCCGCGGTGAGCACGTAGTTGGGCTCCACGTACTCCACGTGCGGGTTGCGTCGGTACCTGGCGATGGCCTCGTCCACCGTCATGTCCTTCAGCTTGAGGTGTTCGAGGTTCAGGAACTTGAAGTCGTGCCTCAGTTCGGCGCGCATCTGGCCGCGGAGCGCGGCGCGGTCGGAGGCGCGGGCGCCCGCCTTGTAGCGGATGATGAGCTCGCCGGGCACTTGCCGCGGGGGCGCGGCCTGGGCGGGGATGGGCGGCCCGATGACGAAGAGCATCGCGGCCACGAGGACGCACAGGAACGGGATTCGCATACGCGGAACCATGCGGCCCTCCAAGGGATGAGGGGGGATTCAGCGGGAAGCGCATGCACGAGACGAATCACGGTTGTTCCGACGACCCTGAGACGGCCGGTGGGGGTTCTGCGGGGCGGGTACCTCCTCCTCGAGCGTGGGAACGGGCGCCGCGGGCGCGGCGTCATGGAGTCGTAGGCCCACCCACTACGCTCACGCGATCGCGTGTGTCAACGGAAAACAAGCGCCCCACGCGCCGCGGCTGCGCTCGGTCGCCGTGATGGGCCGCGTGCGCGGGACGGCCGGAGTGCGACGCGAGTCCCCGCAGCGACTTGCGGGCTGGGATTCATGCTCCATCGCAACGGTGCGGGCGATGTCGCTGTGGATGCGGGGAATGCGGGGTGGGGCGGGGCGCGGCCCCGGCCGATCGGCCGCGTTGCTTCGTCCGCGCGTCCGTTTCAGCGCGCCGGGACGGGCTCCTGGGCCTCCCGCAGGCGGTGGGTGGCGGCCGCGAGGTCGAGCCCGAGCAGCTCCGCGACCCGGCGTCCCACGTCGGTGTTGTCCACCAGGCCGCGGAAGCGCTCGCCTCCCGGTCCCCAGGCCCAGAGCCCCACGTCCACCGCGGTGTGCCAGCCGGTGCCCCAGGCGAGCCACGCGCGCCGGTTGAAGGTCTCGCCCAGCGCCTCGAGCAGATCCTCGCGCCGGCGCGCGCGCCGCAGCGGGCGGGTCTCGGCCGGGGTGAGGTCGTCGAGGCCCGTCCCCCAGCGGGCGATGCGCGCCGGGTCGGCCCCGGCGAGGATGGAGTCGGCCATGCGCCACAGCGAGGCGCGCGCCCCGTGCAGGACCTCGAGCCGCAGGTCGCGGGCGTTGACGTCGCCGGTGCGCCGGCCCAGCGAGAGGCCACCGGTCTCGTGGTCGGGGGCGACGACCACCAGGGTCCGGCCGTCGCGTTGCGCGAAGGCCAGCACCGCGGCCAGGGCGCGGTCGAAGGCCTCGACCTCGCGGGCCAGCGCCGCCGGGTCGTGGTGGTGCGCCGCGTCGTCGGGGTGGGCGCCCTCGACGACGAGCAGGAATCCCGCGGGCCCGTCCGCCGCCGCGCCGAGCAGCCGCAGCGCGGCCTCGGTCATCTCGGTCAGCGAGGGCTGCGCGGCCGGGTCGCGGTCCAGCTCGAAGTCGAGCTCGCGGTCGGCGAACAGGCCCAGCAGGGGCAGGCCCGGCGGGTCCGCCAGCTCCGCACGCGTGCGTGCCACGCCGATGCCGGCGCGGCGCGCCTCGTCGAGCAGGTCGCGCCCGTCGGCGCGCGTGCCGCCGGCCGTGCGGGGCAGGAAGCGCCGCCGGCCCCCGCCGAACAGCAGGAGGGGGCGCCCCTCGAGCAGTTGCGCGAGCTGCTGCGCGGCGATCTCGTCCTCGCGGTGGCGGTCGGCGAGGTGGGCGGTGAAGGCGGCGGGGGTGGCGTCGGTGACCGAGGCGGTGGTGACCACGCCGGTGGCGAGCCCGCGGTCCGCCGCGGCCTCGACCAGGTTGCCGAAGGGCCGCCCCTCGCCATCCATGGCGAGGGCGCCATTGGCGACCTTGTGCCCGGTGGCCATGGCCGAGCCGGCGGCGGCCGAGTCGGTGACGCGCGAGCTGGCCGAGCGCGTGCGGATGGCGCCGGTGAGGATGCTGTCGAGCGACAGCGGCCGCCCCGTCACCATGCGCGCGAGGGAGATGGCGGCCGGACCGCAGCCGTCGGGGACCATCAGGACGACGTTGCGCGGCGGCAACGTGTCGGCCGCGGCCGGTTTCGGTTTTGACGCGGGCAAACAGGGGA
>CAZSQE010000060.1:0-6802 GCA_964608905.1 uncultured bacterium
CCTTGGGGCTGCTGCTGGCGGCGGCGACCGCGGCGGGCGCGGTCGCCGCCGCCAGCAGCAGCCCCAAGGCGAGACGCGCCCCCGGATGGGGGCGCGTCCAGTCCGCCACGTTCACGAGTCCACCCCGGCCGGGGCGGGCCTAGAACATGAAGCCGAGCGAGAACCGGTGGACCGCACCGAGGTCCTTCATGTCGGTGTAGGCGTAGTCGAGGTTGGCCATGCCCGCCACCGAGACCGGGAAGAGGAACCCGACGCCGCCCGCGATGCCCTCGGCGTCGTAGTTGACGTTGTAGCCGCCGCGCAGGAACAGGTACTTGCGGAAGGAGTACTCCGCCCCCACGTTCAGGCGCTCCGAGTTGTCCGGCGGATGCGAGAACTCGAACGAGCCGATGAGCTTCTGGTCGGCCCTCTGCAGCAGCACCGCCGAGGTGCCGACCCGGAAGATGGACGGCAGGCGGGCCGAGCGGTCGATGAACTTGATCTCGGAGCCGATGTTCGAGATGGCCATGCCGATGCGCATGCCCATCACGCCCACGTCGTACAGCGTCCCGATGTCGAACGCGAACGACTGCTGCGAGTACTCGGCCAGCCCCTCGCTGATGAGGCTGCCGGTCACGCCCGCGCTGAACTTGTCGGTGAAGGAGCGGGCGTAGGTGAGCCCCGCGCACATCATGCCGGCGTCGAACGTGCGGCCGGTGCCGACGTAGGGATCGGGCTGGTCGGCCGTGGTCTCGACCATGGGGTCCATGGTCAGGGTGCGGCCGTGGACGGCGAAGGCGCCCGGGATGCGGCGCACGTGGAACACGTAGGTGACCTGGTCGAACGACATCTCGGCCGGCCAGTTCGCGTGGTTCAGCGCGAGCGCCGACTTGTCCTGCTCGATGCGCGCGATGCCCGCGCAGTTCCAGAAGACGGAGCTGGCGTCGTCCGCCACGCCCACGAAGGCCCCGCCCATGGCCGTGGCCCGGGCTCCGACCGCGATCTTGAGGAACTGACCGTCGAACGTGCCGACCTTCTCGAAGATGTTGGCTGCGCCCGCCCAACCCGGGATGAGCAGACCCGCAAGGCTCAGCGCCGCGATGACCTTTCTCACTGCGATCCTCCTCTCTCGCTCCCGCGCCTAGCGGATCACCACGAACTTGCCACGCTGAGTGCCATTCGACGACTCCACCGTGAAGAGGTAGATGCCGCTGACGATGTCCTGGCCGTTGCGTGAGATCAGGTTCCAACTCGCCTGGCCGTCATTCGCGTTGTCCTGCTGACGGTTGTACCCCGGCACCGTCGCGCCGGTCGGCATCGTGATCTCGGTGCGGATCGACTCGTTGACCCCGTCGGTCGAACGGATCGTCTGCACCAGGTCCCCCGACACCGTGAAGATCTTGATGGTCCACGGCCCGCTCGGCAGGCCCAGGAAGTCGATGTGCGTGCCGGTCGGGTCCGCGCCGTTCGGGGTCAGGTCCCAGCTCGAGGGCCGGTCCGCGATGCTGGCGAAGCCCCGGTACGGGTTCGGCACCACCCAGACGTTCTTGCCCGTGCCGGCCACCGACTGCGGAATCACGCCGTCCGACTCCGTCGCCGAGCGCCGGCCCGCCAGCTCGATCTTGGTCCGGCCGCTGCCGGTCGAGTCGAAGGCGGTCACGGCGTAGAAGTACACGAAGCCGTTCTTGACCTCCTTGTCCACGAAGCGGTAGCGCCCCACCGGGTAGCGGATGAAGGTCTCCTGGTTGCCCGGCAGCGCGCACGGCGCCCGCCCGAGGATGCAGCCGGTGTAGGCGGCGCACCCGCCCTCGTCGGCCTCGACGCACGGCATCTCCTCCGGGTGGATGATGTGCCCGCTCTGGCGGTCCCAGAGGTCGCCGTCGTTCAGGCAGATATCCACCGTGGCGGTGTCCACGCAGCCGTCCGGACAGTGGGCGGAGCCCACCGGGTAGTTGTAGTTGGGCACGAAGACCTTCGGGCAGATCGAGTCCGTCTCCGAGGTCTTCACGTAGTTGCGCGGGATGAGCGTGCCGCGGTCGAAGAAGTGGAAGTAGCGGTACTCGCCCAGCAGCGCCCAGTCGTTGTCGCTCGGCCCGGCGGAGCCCACCGGCCGCAGCCAGTTCGCCGCCTTCCAGATGCGGAAGCCGCGGAAGTCCAGCCAGCCGGTCTTCGGGTCCGCGGTGATCTGCGAGAGGTTGTCCCAGGCCAGGGTCACCCGGTTGTCCCCCGCCGCCACGATCCGGTCCTCGTTGGCCGAGTAGTTGTAATTGGCCGCCACGTTCAGCGTCGGGTTCGGCGGCGGCGCGTCGGCGTTCCAGGTGCGGTGGAACATGCCCAGCCGCTTGCGGCTGTCGTAGGCGCCGGTGCAGTAGTTGCAGTCGAAGTCGAACCAGTCCGGGATGAGGAAGGTGGCCTGGCGCACGACCTCGTCGTGGCAGTCGCTGGCGAAATCGTCCTCCTGGCCCAGCGCCGGCCGCAGCCGCGTCTCGCGGCCGTGACCGTTCGTCAGGCCCAGCTCGGGCCAGTTCGAGTTCTCCTCGTAGATGCCCTCGTAGGCCACCTGCACGGCGAAGGCGTTCTCGACCGACTCGTACTTCGAGAGCAGGTCCGCCCCGGAGAGGGCCCCGCCCTGGTAGGAGGCGTAGTCGGCCCGGTAGTCCGAGGCCACCCGCAGCGAGCCCGTGGCCATGGCGAAGGCGACGGTGACCTTGATGCTGGCCCCGCCGGCGAACTGGAACCACGGCCCGCAGGACCACCAGGCCACGATGTCGCCCTTCTCCTCCACCTTCTCCTGGTTGATGAAGCCGTCCTCGCCGATGTTCGTCCCGGCCACGCCCGACATGAACTCGTAGCGCTGGGCGTCGGTGCGGGGGCCGCCGCCGCTGGTGTACGGCGTGCTGCCGGTGTAGGCGCGGAAGGCGAGGAAGCCGACCCGGGCCGGGCCGGTCGCGCCCAGCGGATCCACGGTGTGGTCGAGCAGCAGGAAGGTCGGGATGCCGGGGGTCTGGCCCTCGTCGCCCTCGTCGTCGGCGATCGAGAAGCCGTTGACGCGGACCTCGAAGCTCGAGCACAGCGCCGAGTCGGCCGGGACGTCGGACGGCGTGTTGGCGATGCGCATGGTCGAGTCCTGCAGCCGCTTGTCGGTCGCCATCGTCTGCTGGCGGAACAGCCCGCTCGGGAAGCCGCTGAGGTCCTGGTCGTCCGCCCAGTAGGCCGACTTCGTGGCCGGACCGCAGTCCATGTCCACCAGGCCGCCGACGTAGACGCTGTCCAGCGTGTGCCCGGAGACGTTGATGATCCTCCACTCCACCACGTTGAAGTCGGTGAACCCGGGGATCGAGTAGGCCCAGGCCATCTGCTGCACCTCGAGCCCCAGCGGCACGTGCTTCTCGATGGCGGTGGCGTTGATCGCCTGCTCCGTGTCGTCGCGGATCAGGCAGGTGAACGTCTGCTGGCCCAGTGCGGCGAAGTCCTCGTCGATCGAGCCGTCGAGGTCGTTGTCGCGGCCGTCGAGGAAGTCCTCGTCGATCCGCGGCTCGCCGGTCGCCGGGTCGACGTCGTCGTCGTCGTTCAGGAACCGGCTGCCGTTCAGGATGCCGTCGTAGGCCCGGTACATCTTGTCCACCGGGTCCAGGGTCGGCGGCCGCCACTCGGTGAAGTAGCTGACGCGCCGGATGGCGTTCGGGTCCGTGGCGAAGGGGTTCACCGCCCCGACCGCCAGCACCGCGGCGTTCAGGTACTCGACCCCTGACGCTCCCGGCCACTGCCCCGAGGGGTCGCTCGAGAGGTTCGTGTACGGGTTCCCGAACAGCCCGATGTTGGTGACCTTCATGTAGACGTTGCCGACGCTGAGCACCGCGCCCGGCCCGAAGATGTCCGGGATGTCCGCCACGCCCAGCCCGCCCGGCGGGTCCGCCCCGAAGTACTCCGGCATCGCCGCCGTGTACTCGGCCCACGTCATCCCGTCGAAGGTGCCCTTGCGGAAGAAGCTCGCGCCCTGCTCGTCCTGCGCGGTCGCGGAGGTCGCCGCCGCGGCAAGCAGCAGGCCCCCCACCACCCCGCGCACGAGCGCCCGCCAAGCCATCGCTCTCATGGTCCCTCGCTGCCCAGTCGGCTGGTTCATGGCTAGAACGTCACGCTCACGCCGAGCCGCACGCTCCGGCCTTCTTCGAAGACCCTCGGATCCCGCACCGGCACCCAGTCCAGGACGTTGTCGCCGTTGATGTCCTGCAGGTAGGCGCCCCCGGCCCGTCCGGTCTCCGTGTAGTAGATCGCGTAGTCGTCACCCGCGGTGTTGATGTACGGGTTGATGCCGTTGAACCCGTCGAGCTGCTGGATGTTCTTCGAGTTCAGGACGTTCCTCGCGTCGAAGAACAGCTTCATGTGCTGGCCCCAGACCTTGTAGAACTTGTCGCCGTCGATCGTGAGGCGCGCGGCCGAGGGCAGGCGCCGCGAGTTCTCGAGGTTCGGGTCCGGCTTGCGATCGTTGCGGAAGCTCGGCGTGAACGGGAAGCCCGACCCGTACGACCACAGCAGGCGGAAGCCCCACTTGCCCGGCTCCTGCACCATCGCCTGCACCGACAGGGTGTGGCGCTGGTCCCAGGCCAGGGCCTGCTCGGAGATGGGCAGGTACAGACGGCCGCCGTTGAAGAACTGCAGCGCCGAGTTCGGGTCCGAGGCCACGCCGGTGGCCAGCTGGTAGGTGTAGTTCACCTCGGCCGAGAACTTGTGGCTGAAGCTCTTGATCAGGCTGGTCTCGAAGCCGCGCGAGCTGGCGTAGTCGCCGTTGTAGTAGACGGCGACCAGGTTGCCGTACTCGTCCCGCTCCTGCCGCACGGTGATCAGCCCGTAGATGTCCTTGAAGAACACCGAGAACTGCCCGGAGATGTCGCGCGAGAACAGGTGCTGCACGCCCGCCTGGTAGGCGATGTTGGTCTCCGGCTCGAGGTCCGGGTTGCCGCGCACCGCCACGCTGGTGGAGATGCCGCGGTTCTCGAACACGAACTGGCGGGCCGGCGTCTGGTAGGTCCAGCCGTAGTGGAACGAGAGCACGTCCTTGTCCGACACCGGGTAGGCGATGCCGAGGCGCGGGCTGAACTGCTCCTTGTAGCGCTTGCCGCTCCGAAGGTCCTTCGACGACACCTGCAGGCCGGGCGAGAACACGTCGTAGCGCACGCCGGCGTTGAGCACCAGGCCCTCGAACTCCCAGCGGTCCTGCACGTAGGCCGCGCCCTCGGGGTTGAAATTGGTGAAGTCCGAGCGCACCGCGCCGGGCAGGCCGCCCGTCTCCGAGTTCGGCAGCTGCAGCGTGAGGTTCTTCACCGAGTTGTACTTGGCCTCGATGCCGGTCTTGACCGTGTGCTGCTTCCAGCGCCGCGTCGAGTAGTCGCTCTTGAGCGTCCAGGTGGACTGGTCGCGCCGGGCGTAGAAGGGGACGTCGCCGTGGGTGGCGAAGAACAGGTTGTTCTCCGTCCCGGTCGAGACGTTGCCGCTCCAGTAGAACGGGCTCTGGATCCAGTACTCCCAGGGCTCCTGCTGCCCGACCGACGTCAGCGTGTTGAAGTTCATGTTCGAGACGCGCGTGGACCACACCGCCTTGTCCGAGAGCTGGTTGGTCCACACCATCGTCTGCTGGTTGAAGCGGTCGTCCGTCGTGGTCACGTGGTCGGCCATGTTGACGTACTGGTACGTGGAGTCCTTCTGCGTCGCGCTCCACGAGCCGTACCGCGGCCGGTAGGTGTCGGGCTGACCGGCGACCCGCACGGTGTCGTAGCTGACCTGCACGTAGCCCCTGCGGCTCCACATGTGGTTGTAGGGGGTGTTGATCGTGCGGTTGTTGATGGTCTCGAACGTCACCTTGTTGCGGGGGTTGAGCCGGTACGCCAGCTTGAAGTTCGTGTTGACCTGGTTGAACTGGCGGTTGCCGAGCTGGACGAAGTCGATGAAGGTGCGCCGGGGGTGCGTCATCACGCTCTTCAGGTACGTGTCCTGGAACGTCCCCTCGTAGGTCGCGAAGTAGGTCAGGTTCTTGACCGGCGTCGGTCCGCCGAAGCCGAAGGTGAAGCGGTCGTAGTTGTTGAAGGTCTTGGTCGGGTCGCCGTAGCGGTCCGTGTCCCAGCGCACCTCGCCCCCGAAGCGGTCGGTGCCCTCCTTCGTGCTCACGCTCACCACGCCGGACAGGGCGTTGCCGTACTCGGCGTCGAACCCGCCGGAGAGCACGTCGGTCCCGGCCACGGCCAGGTTGGCGATGTTGGCGCCCCGGCCGAGCAGCGGGTCGGACACCTCGACGCCGTCGAACTGGAACTTCACCTCGCCGCCGCGGCCGCCGCGGAAGTGCAGCTCGCCGCCGTAGGCGACGATGCCCGCCTTCACCGCCACCGCCTCGCGCAGGTTGTCGACCGGGATCTCCTTGAGCTTGTCCGCGGTGATCGTCTGCTTGGTCGTCGAGGACTTGGTGTCGATGCGCTTCTGCGCGCTCACCTCGATGGTCGGCAGCTCCTTGACCACGCGCTGCTCGCCGAAGGTGAAGTTCAGCGTGACCGTCTGGCCGGCATTGACCGTGACCGGCTGCACGCTGGGGTCGTAGCCGGTGGCCATCGCCCGCACCTGCACCTCGCCCACCGGCACGCCGGGGATGGCGTAGTTGCCGTCCTCGTCGGCCTGGGTGCCCTGCCTGGTGCCGAGGATGATCACGTTCGCGAACGGCACGGCCTCGCCGCGGGCCATCACCTTGCCCGCCACGCGTCCGAAGGCCGAGGCCGCCGGCGTGGCCGGGCGCGCGGCCGGGGTGGCCGGACGGACGACCGGGGTGGCCGGGGTGGCC
>CAZSQE010000060.1:6902-9248 GCA_964608905.1 uncultured bacterium
GGCCGGGCGCGCGGCCGGGGTGGCCGGACGGACGACCGGGGTGGCCGGGGTGGCCGGACGGGCAGGAGCCGTCCGTGCCGGCGTCGGCCGCGCCGGCGTCCTTGACTGCTGCGCGAGAGCGGGAACGGCCAGGGCGCCCGTCAACGCGAGCACCAGGCCGGTCCGAATCAAACGCCTGCCATTTGTGAACATGCGACTCAACCTCTCGGGTGTGCAGCGACGCTGTCGGTGGGTGCGGACGATGCGAATCCGGGACGATGCCAAGGCTGCGTCAGGCTGTCAACGCAATTCGGGCCGACGCGCCCGCCTTGCGGGTGGACCACCGCGGCCCTGCCGCCCGCGCGCCGGAACGCGACACGCTCGTGTCCGGCAGGGTGCGGCAGACGGAGACTCGGGGATGAAGGGTGGTTTGCTACGGCAGAATCGGCACCTGCGGAAAGACCGCCGGACGGCGGTGCCCTACGCCCAGTTCGATGGTCACTATCCCGCCGATGTGTGCGTCTTGTCAAGAGTCGTTCCCGCCCTTCGTGGAGCCCCATCTGCCGGAACCCTGGGCGCCGTCGCTCAGAAGACCCAGCGCAACAGGCCGGCCATTTGCTGGCGGCAGGCCCGGGGCTCCAGCGCCGAGCCGTAGTCGCCCTGCAGCCACTCGATGGAGTAGCCGGCCTCGGCCCCCCAGGTCGCGCCCGCCGGGCGCAGCCCGAGCCCGAAGCTCACCATGCTCCCGATGTACTCGTTCTGCTCGATCTGGTCGTCCTCGTCCGTCCAGCGGTACCGGTAGCCGACGCGGCCCGCCAGCGCGGTGGTCAGCCGGTGCTCGAGCCCGGTGCGGACGTCCCACACTTTCCGGACCGGCCCCTCGCCCGCCGCGCTCTGCTCGAGCACGTCCCGGCCCAGGTGATACTCGAGGCCCCACAGGCTGCCGCCCGGCAGCCGCAGGCTCAGGCCGCCGCCCGCCTGCCAGGCGCGCTGCTCGGACTCGCCGGCCGTGACACTGTCCGGCAGCACGAGCGAGTCGGCGCTCTGCTTGAAGCTGAGGGTGTTCAGGAAGTAGTTGAACGAGGTCAGGTCGTCGAGCAGCGGCGGCGTGATCGAGACCTTGCGGTAGCTGGTCGTCATCCCGCCGCCCAGCTCGACCGGCCCACGCGCCCAGCGCAGCCGCGCCCGCAGCGCCTGGCCGTCCTCCTCGCGCTCGAGGAGCTTGCCGCGCCCGGTCAGCGGGTCCGCGCCGGCGCCGGCCGAGGCGGTGAAGTACCAGCTGCGCTCGGACTCGGCGTGCCAGTTGCGGCCGTCCACGCCCCACTCGAGACCGGCGGGCAGGCGCCCGACCAGCGTGAGCTGGCCGTGCCGGTAGGGCCGCTTCTCGCGGGTCTCGGACGAGTGCCGCACGGCCTCGTTCTTGCCCTGGATCTCGTGTTCGACCCGGTCCACGGTGAGGGCCACGCGCAGCGCCCGGCCGCGGTCGTAGCCGAGGCCCAGCCCGCCGCCGAGGCTGCGGGCGCTGTAGTCGGTGGGCGTGAAGGCGTCCGGCGCGGCCACCGGGGTGCCGTCCTGGTCGATGAACTCGCCCTGCGGGTTGAGCACCGTCTCGTGGTAGTCGGCCACCGAGTTCTCGCCCGAGTAGAAGAGGCGGGCCGAGTAGAGCCAGCGGTCCGACTTCACGAACGGCAGGTGCCCGACCATCACCGGCATGGCGGTGGGCTGGCCGTAGCTGGACCGCCGCTCGACCGACTCGCCGGCGATGGCGTCGGTGCCCAGCTGGGCGAACGTGCCGACCAGGCCGTAGGCGAGCCGCCCCAACTCGCGCCGCCAGACCTCGCCGCTCACGCGCCCCTCGCGCCCCGCCAGCACCTGCCGCCACAGGTCGCTCGCGCCGTTCTCGGCGCGGTGCTCGCCCGTGTACGAGGACGTGCCCGGGTAGAGCTCGATCGTGCTCGTGGAGTCGGCGGAGAGGATGCCCAGGGGGTTCGTGGCGAAGTCCCACAGCGTGATGCGCGTGTGGGGGTCGTCACCCACGAAGTTGAGCTGGCCCATCCCCAGCAGACGCGGGCTGCGCTCGATGGCGTCCAGTGAGAAACCCAGCGAGCCGCGCGCCGCGTCGTAGATCTGCGCGTGCGCCGGCGCCGCGAGGGCCGCGAGAAGGATGATGCCTGGGATGAGCGCGCTCAACAGAACCCTGCGCCTGGGGCTCATGAAGACTCCTTTCCGGCTGGTCCGGGTCAGGATGGTCCATCGTACCGTGCGGAGGACATATCTCTCCCGCCTGCCGGGGCGAAAGTGCGCTCGGTCAACGAGGTGCGCATGCACGGCGATCGGATACTAGGAACTGGTCACGGCAGTGTCAAC
>CAZSQE010000061.1:0-9163 GCA_964608905.1 uncultured bacterium
ACCGTCACGGGCATGTCGCCGGCCCCGCCGCCGGCGCTGCCGCCCGAGTGGCGCGAGTTCGTCGGCGCCTGGCTGGAGGCCGGGGGCTCGGCGGTGAAGCCGGCTGCCCGCGGCGACTGGGAGGTCGAGTTGTCGCCCGCGCTGCAGCGGCGCTGGCGCCGGCAGCGCGTGCGGCTCGTCTTCGACCCGCTGCGCGCCACGCTGCCGCGCGGCGCACGGCGCTGGCGCACGTGCCGGGCGTGAGCGAGGAGGGCCTGGCCGAGGTGTGCAAGGTGCGCGGGCTCGCGTGGGGCCCGGCGCGGCTCGGGCCGGTGCGCTACGAGCGCCGGGTCTCGTTCCACGCCGTGGCGACGCGCTGGGGCGGGCTGCCGTGGCAGGAGCCGTGGGTGGTGCTCATCGGCCCGACCGGCGACCGGCTCGAGTGGCACAGCGAGCCCGACGTGCCCGGGGTGCGCGCCCGCGAGGGGCTCTACCAGATGGAGGAGGAGCCCGAGCCCGAGCAGCGCGCGCGCTGGCTGGAGGTCACGCGCGCCCACTTCGAGCGGCTGCTCGAGGAGCGCGAGCAGGACTGGGAGCTGCAGATGGGCCGGCTGCGCGACGCCGAGCTGGAGCGGCTGGGGGCGTTCTTCACCGCCCGGCTCGAGGAGGAGCAGGAGCGCCTGCGCCGCCGCACCTCGGGCGGCGACGTCACCGAGCTCGAGCAGGGCGACAGCACCACCATCAAGCTGGAGTGGGACCGGCGCGCCGCCGAGGTGCGGGCGCGCTGGGCCATCCGCACCGAGGTGCGCGTCTGGGGGCTGACCGAGTGGGCCTGGCCGGTCGCCGACCTGACGCAGGAGCTGCGCGCCGGGGCGGTGCACGTGCGCGTCAAGAGCGCGGTGGACGTGGCGCGCGGCCGGCCCAGCCTGCCGGCCTGCCCCTCGTGCGGCAGCCCGGCCGAGCTGCTCGTGCGCCTGCGCGGCTCGGTGGCCTGCGTGCACTGCGCGCCGTGAGGGGCGCGGCGCGGGCCGCCTTGACGGTCGGGGGCGCGTGGGGCTAGTGTTCCCCGTCCACCGTGACATCCACGGCCTCGTGACCGGCCTCTCAGTGGCAGTTGAGCGTATCCTTCGAACCGGAGGAGTGCCTTGACGTTAGAGCAGAAGGCGGCCCACCTGGAGGATCCAGGAGCCAAGCTGATCGACACGCTGACCTCGTACCGGGACCGCTTCGGCCGGGTCGCCCTCATCGCCCTGGGCGTCGTCGTCGTGGCGGCCGTGGCCGCCTTCCTCGTCCAGCGCTCGCGGGCGGCCGACGAGCAGCAGGCCGCCGGCAAGCTGGCGGAGGCCAACCTCCTCTTCTGGCAGGGCGCCTACGACCGCTCGCTGCAGGGCGCGCGCCAGGTGTCCGAGCAGTGGCCCGGCACGCCGAGCGGCGCGGACGCGTTGCGGCTGGCGGGCGACTCCCACTTCTGGATGGGGAACTACAAGGACGCCGCCGCGCAGTACCAGGGCTACCTCGCCAAGCGCAAGAGCGGCGTGCTGGCCGACGCGGTGCGGCGCAGCTTCGCGTACACCCTCGAGAGCAACCAGCAGCCCAGGGAGGCCGCGGCGGCCTACGAGGCGCTGGTCGGCAGGTTCGACCGCGAGTCCTCGGCCGAGTTCCTCTACGCGGCCGCCCGCTGCCACCTGGCGCTCGGCCAGCGCAAGGAGGCCGAGGCGAGGCTCCAGCGGCTGGTGGACGAGTTCGGCGAGACATCGTACGCGACCCGCGCCCGCATCCAGCGGGCCGAGCTGGCGGCCGCGCCGAACTGACGCGGCCGGCTGCTCGGGAAGGACGCCTTGAGCGCACAGCCTCCGGTCGACCTGCTGTTCCTCTGGCACCACCACCAGCCGGACTACCGCAGCCCGCGCGAGGGACGCGCGCTGCTGCCGTGGGTGCGGCTGCACGCCACCAAGGACTACCTCGACATGGCCCTGCACCTCGAGGGCCATCCCGGCGTGCACGCCACCTTCAACTTCGTGCCCTCGCTGCTCGACCAGCTCGACGCCTGCGCCGCCGGCGAGCGCGAGGTCCTCTTCGACCTGCTGGCCAAGCCGGTCGAGGGCCTGAGCGAGGCCGAGCGGGTCACCGTGCTGGCGCGCTGCACCGCCGCGCCGCGCCACGCGCTCGAGCGCTGGCCGCGCTACCGCGCCCTGTGCCTGCGCGTCGAGCGCGCCCGCGGCACCGGGGTGAACCAGCCGACCGCCGCCGAGGTGCTGGCGCTCGAGTGCTGGTTCCTGCTGGCCTGGATCGACCCCGTCCTGCTCGGGGAGCCCGAGGCGGCGGCGGCGGTGGCCACCGGCGGCGACTTCCTCGAGGAGCACCGCGACGGCCTGCTGGCGCTGGTCCAGCGCCTGACCGCGCGCGTCGTCCCGGCCTACCGGGCGCTGGCCGAGCGCGGGCAGATCGAGCTGTCCGAGTCGGCCTACTACCATCCGATCCTGCCGCTGCTGGTGGACGTGCGCGCGGCGCGCCGGGCCCGCCACGACATGGCGCTGCCGGGCGAGCCGTTCGGGGCGCCCGAGGACGCGCGGCTCCAGCTCGAGCGCGCCGTCGTGCGGCACGAGCAGGCCTTCGGGACCCGGCCCGCGGGCATGTGGCCGCCGGAGGGGAGCGTGAGCCCGGAGGCGGTCGAACTGGCCGCGCGCGCCGGAGCCCGCTGGCTGGCCACGGACGAGGGCGTGCTGTGGCACTCGATGCCGGTGGGCGAGCGCCACCACGGCGCGCTCTACCAGCCGTGGAGCTTCCGCACCGCGGGGGGCGACGTGGCGCTGTTCTTCCGCGACCGCGAGCTGTCCGACCGCATCGGCTTCGTCTACCACCATTGGGACACCGCCGAGGCGGTGGACGACTTCGTCGGCCGCGTGCGGCGCATCGCCCGCGAGCACGGCGTCGGCGGGCGGCGCCCGGTCGTGCCCGTGATCCTCGACGGCGAGAACTGCTGGGAGAACTACCCGGCCGACGGCGGCCCGTTCCTCGAGGCGCTCTACGCCGCGCTCGAGGCCGCGCCCGACATCCGCACCGTGACCCCGTCCGAGGTGCTGGCCGAGGCGCCGCCCACGGCCGAGCTGGCCACGCTCCACTCGGGCTCGTGGATCGACGCCGACTTCCACATCTGGATCGGGCACCCGGAGAAGAACCGCGCCTGGGAGCTGCTGGCGCGCGCGCGCCGCGCGCTGGTCGAGGCGAAGAAGACCCCGGCGGACTGCCCGGGCGCGTGGGAGGCGCTGTTCGCCGCCGAGGGCTCGGACTGGTTCTGGTGGTTCGGCGAGGACCACTACACCGCCGACAAGGGCGTCTTCGACCGCATCTTCCGCGAGCACCTGCAGGCCGTCTACGAGCGGGCGGGGCTGGCCGCGCCCAGCTGGCTGCAGGTGGCGGTGGCGCGTTTCACGCGCCGGCCCGACCTGGCCTCGCAGCCGCTCGGCTTCGTGCGGCCGACGCTCGACGGGCGGCCCACGCACTTCTACGAGTGGTACGCCGCCGGCCGGCACTCGCTCGGCGCCGGCGGGGGCTCCATGCACCGCGACGCGGGCATGGGCCGGGACCTCTTCTTCGGTTACGACGCCGAGTGCTTCTACCTGCGGCTCGACTTCGTCGCCCACGCGCCGCCCGGGGCGGAGTACGACCTGCTGCTCGACTTCCTCGCCCCGCAGCCGGTGCGCGTGCTCATCCAGGGGCTCGAGCCGGGGGCGCGGCCGATCGTGAGCCGCGGCGAGGACGGCGTGCTGGTCTCGATGCCCGGCGGCGAGTGCCGCATCGGCAGCGTGATCGAGCTGGGGCTGCCCTTCGCCAGCCTCGGCTTCTCGGCCGGGGAGAGCGTGGACCTGCTGGTGCAGCTCATGCAGGGCGGTGAGCCGGTCGAGAGCCTGCCGGCGGCCGACCTGGTGCGCTTCACCGTGCCCGACGCGTCGTACCACGCCTCGATGTGGAGCGCCTGAGCCGCCGCCGCGGCCGGCGCGGGAGCGGACGGGGGAGGGGCGGGTGAAGCTCTCGATCATCATCCCCTGCTACGATGAGGCTGCCCACGTCACCCGCGTGCTGGACGCCGTCGCCGCCGTGCCGCTCGAGAAGGAGATCGTCGTCGTGGACGACGCCTCGCGCGACGACACCCGGGCGCGGATCGAGGCCTGGCCGCGGCGCGCCGAGCTGGTGACCTGCTTCAAGCCGGTCAACGAGGGCAAGGGCGCCGCCATCCGCAGCGGGCTGGCGCTGGCCACCGGCGACGTCGTCGTCATCCAGGACGCCGACCTCGAGTACGACCCGGCGCAGCTGCCCGAGGTCATCGCCCCCATCGTGCGCGGCGAGGCCGACGTGGTCTACGGCTCGCGCTTCCGCGGGTCCATCACCGGCATGCGGCTGGCGAACCGGCTGGCCAACCACCTGCTCACCCTGACGGCGAACCTGCTCTACGGCGCGCGCATCACCGACGAGGCCACCTGCTACAAGGCCTTCCGCGCCGACCTCATCCGCGGCCTGCCGCTGCGCTGCCGGCGCTTCGAGTTCTGCCCCGAGGTGACGGCCAGGGTGCGCCGCCGCGGCGTGCGCATCCACGAGGTGCCCATCCGCTACGCCGGGCGCACGGCGGCGGGCGGCAAGAAGATCCGCTGGACGGACGGCCTCGCGGCCCTCTGGACGCTCGTGCGCTACCGCTTCGGGGAGTAGCTGGCGTCTCGGGGGAAAGCTGCCGTTTCGGCGAGAAGCTACCGCACCCAGACGGTCCTGACGTTCACGAACTCCCGCAGGCCGAAGGCGGCCAGCTCGCGCCCGTAGCCCGAGGCCTTGACGCCGCCGAAGGGCAGGCGCGGGTCGGACTTCACCGCCTCGTTGACGAAGACCGCCCCGGCCTCCAGGCGCGCCGCCAGCTCCCGGCCGCGCGCGGCGTCGGCGGTCCAGACGCTGCCGCCGAGGCCGAAGCGCGAACGGTTCGCCAGCGCGAGCGCGTGCTCCGCGTCGCGGGCGCGCGTGACCGGCCCGAGCGGGCCGAACGTCTCCTCGTCGAAGGCGGCCATGCCGGGCTCGACGCCCGTGAGGACGGCGGGAGGGAAGAAGCAGCCGGGGCCCTCCCGCCGCCGGCCGCCGAGGCGGAGCACGGCGCCGTCGGCCACGCTGCGGCGCACCTGGTCCTCCAGCTCGTCCACGAGGTCGGGCCGGGCGAGCGGTCCGACCTGGGTGGCGCGGTCCATGGGATCGCCCACGCGCAGGGCGGCCATGGCGGCGACGAACGCCTCCGTGAACGCGTCGGCGACGGGCTCCTCGACGATGAAGCGCTTGGCGGCGATGCAGGACTGCCCGTTGTTGAGGGTGCGCGAGAGCGCGGCCTGCCGCGCGGCGTGCGGCACGTCCGCGTCGGCCAGCACCACGAAGGCGTCGGAGCCGCCCAGCTCGAGCACGCTCTTCTTGAGCGCGGCCCCGGCGAGCGCCGCGACCTGGCGGCCCGCGGCCTCGCTGCCGGTCAGGGAGACCGCCCGCACCGCCGGGTGGACGAGGACCTCGCCGACCTGGCGGGCCGGGATCAGGAGGGTGGTGAACGCGCCCGGTGGGAAGCCGGCCCGCTCGAACGCCGACTCGAGGGCCAGCGCGCAGCCGGGCACGTTGGAGGCGTGCTTGAGCACGACCGTGTTCCCGGCGGCGAGGGCGGGCGCCGCGCAGCGGACGACCTGCCAGAACGGGAAGTTCCAGGGCATGACCGCCAGCACGACGCCGAGCGGGTCGAAGCGGACGTGGCTGTCCGCGGCCTCGGTGGCCACGGGCTCGGGCGCGAGCAGGGCCGCGGCGTGCTCCGCGAACCAGTCGCAGGTCATGGCGCACTTGGCCACCTCGGCCTCGGACTGGGCGATGGGCTTGCCCATCTCGGCCGTCATGAGGGCGGCGTGGGCCGCGGCGTCGGCGCGGAGGGAGGTCCCGAGGTCCCGCAGGAGGACCGCGCGCCCGGCCACCGGGCGGCGGCTCCAGTGGGCGAAGGCGGCGGCGGCCTGGTCGAGCCGGAGGGCGACGTCGTCCTCGTCGTGCTCCGGGTACTCGCGGATCAGCTCACCGGTGGCGGGATTCACGGCGCGCATGCGGCCTCCTCGGGCAGGTTCGGGGACGCGGACGGCTCTCGGGACAGAGGACTATCACAGGCGGCCGCGGAGAGGCCCCTGGAAGCGCGAGAGGGGCTCCTGGAGGGCCGAGGGGGGCGCCGGGCCGCCCGTCGGGCCGGTTCGAGGGACCGGAGGAGCCGTCGGGCCATATGTCGCATAACATCTATTATGTTAAGTTGGACCGATGGGCCCCCGGCCGCCCCGTCGCGCCGGGGCGCCTGGCTCGGCCGTGGCCGACGTCTCCCCCGGCCCCGGCGCCTCTAGACTGGTCCCGCGACCAGGTTGAGCAGCTTGTCGGGCACGTGGATCACCTTGCGGATCGCCAGGCCCTCCAGGTGGCGCAGGACGCGCTCGTCGGCCCGAGCCGCCGCCAGGGCGTCGTCCTTCGAGGTCCCCCGGGCGAGTTCCAGCGTGCCCCGGAGCTTCCCGTTGACCTGGACCGCCAGGGTCACCGTGTCCTCGACGCACTGGGCCGGGTCGAAGGCCGGCCACGGCGCCCGGGCCAGGCTCTCCGCGTGCCCCAGCCTGCTCCACAGCTCCTCGGCGATGTGCGGTGCGAAGGGCGCCAGCACCAGCACCAGGGCCTCGACGGCCGCCCGCGGGCGCTTCTCCAGCCGGGTCAGCTCGTTCACGAAGACCATCATCTGCGACACGGCGGTGTTGAACTTGAGCGCCTCGACGTCCTCGGTGACCTTCTTGACCGTCTGATGCATCACGCGGGCGGTGGCGGCGTCGGGCTCGGCGTCCACGACCGCCGGGCTCACGCTCCCGTCCTCCTCGACGACCAGGCGCCAGACCCGGTCGAGGAAGCGCGTGACCCCCTCCACCCCCTTCGTGCTCCACGGCTTCATCGCCTCGAGCGGCCCGAGGAACATCTCGTAGAGCCGCAGCGCGTCGGCGCCGTAGCGGTCGATGACGTCGTCGGGGTTCACCACGTTGCCCCAGCGCTTGGACATCTTCTGGTTGTCCTCGCCGAGGATGATGCCCTGGTGCACCAGCCTCGGGAACGGCTCGACCGTGCTCACCACGCCGATGTCGTAGAGCACCTTGTGCCAGAAGCGCGCGTAGAGCAGGTGCAGCACGGCGTGCTCGGCCCCGCCGACGTACAGGTCCACCGGCATCCAGTACCTCTCCTTCGCCGGGTCCACGAGCGCGTCGGGGTTCTTCGGGTCGAGGAAGCGCAGGTAGTACCAGCACGAGCCCGCCCACTGCGGCATGGTGTTGGTCTCGCGCAGCGCGGGCCGCCCCGTCGCCGGGTCGGTGGTGCCGACCCAGTCGGTCAGCCCGGCCAGCGGGCTCTGCGGCTTCTCCCCCGTCCCCCGGGGGCGGAAGTCCTTGGTCTCGGGCAGGCGCACCGGCAGCAGCTGCTCGGGCAGCGCCTTCGGCTCGCCGTCCACCCAGACGACGGGGAACGGCTCGCCCCAGTAGCGCTGGCGCGAGAAGAGCCAGTCGCGCAGCTTGTAGTGGACGGCCTTCACGCCCTTGCCGGTGCGCTCGAGCCACCCGGTCATCGTCCCGATGGCCACGTCGGGCTTCAGCCCGTCGAGCGAGAAGCCGCCGTCCGGCGTGCGCGAGTTGACCATCGTGCCCCGCTCGATCTCGACGAAGGCCTCCTGCGCGACGTCGCCGCCGGAGACCACCTCGACGATGGGCAGGTCGAAGGCGCGCGCGAACTCCCAGTCGCGCTGGTCGTGCCCCGGCACGGCCATGATGGCGCCGGTGCCGTAGCCCATCATCACGTAGTCGGCGATCCAGACCGGCAGGCGCCCGCCGGTCACCGGGTTGATCGCGTGGGAGCCGGTGAAGACGCCGGTCTTCTCGCGGCCGGCCTCGGCCCGCTGCAGGTCGCTCTTGCGCGCCGCGGCCTCCCGGTAGGCCTCGACCGCGGCCGCGCGCTCCGGCCGGGTCAGCGCGGCGACCAGCGGGTGCTCGGGCGCCAGCACCATGTAGGTGGCGCCGAAGAGCGTGTCGGGCCGGGTGGTGAAGACGCGCAGGTTCCCGTTCACGCCCTCGAGCGGGAAGTCCACGTCGGCGCCCAGCGAGCGGCCGATCCAGTTGCGCTGCATCTCGAGCGTGCTGGGCGGCCAGTCCACCTGCTCCAGGTCCTCGAGCAGCCGCTCGGCGTAGGCGGTGATCCGGAGCACCCACTGGCGCATCGGCCGGCGCACCACCTCGAAGCCGCCGATCTCGCTCCTGCCGTCCACGACCTCCTCGTTGGCCAGCACCGTCCCCAGCTCGGGGCACCAGTTGACCGGCACCTCGGCGACGTAGGCCAGGCCGCGCTCGAAGAGCCGGAGGAAGATCCACTGGGTCCAGCGGTAGTAGTCCGGGTCGGTGGTGTCCACCTCGCGGTCCCAGTCGTACGACAGGCCGATGCGCTTCATCTGCCGGCGGAAGTTGGCGATGTTCTCGGCGGTGGTGATGGCCGGGTGGACGCCGGTCTTGATGGCGTACTGCTCGGCCGGCAGGCCGAAGGCGTCCCAGCCGGTCGGGTGCAGGACGTTGAAGCCGCGCATGCGCTTGTAGCGCGAGACGATGTCGGTGGCGGTGTAGCCCTCGGCGTGCCCGACGTGCAGCCCGGCGCCCGAGGGATACGGGTACATGTCGAGGCAGTAGTACTTGGGGGCGACGCCCGGCTCCTCGGCCCGGAAGGACCTGTGCTCCTCCCAGTAGGCCTGCCAGCGCGGCTCGACCTCGGCGAACGGATAGCGGTGGCTCATGGTCTTTCGGTGTCCCGGAGGGTGGGGATGGCGTCGGAGCCGCGCAGGGTACGGCATGGCGCGGCGCGAGTCACGCGCCGCACGCCGCGGCGGCTCAGTCGGCGCAGACCGCCCGGGTGGCCTGCTCGAGCACGGCCACCGCGTCGGCGCGCCCGCTCTTCCAGGCCGCCTCGGCGCGGTAGAGCGCGTCCAGCGCCGTGCCCAGGTCCCACACGAGGCGGGTGCCCTCCCGGCGGAGAGCGCGGATCTCGTCGTCGCCGGCGAGCGTGACCTCTTCGGCCTTGACCACCTTCTGGCGCGCCCAGGACGACTCGAGGGTCGTCTGGACGGTCGCGAGCGACG
>CAZSQE010000062.1:0-9145 GCA_964608905.1 uncultured bacterium
GTGGTGGTAACGCGAAGATGGCCAACGCGTTGGGTAGTCAGGTGGCGGGGCGCCGGGAATGGCACGGCGGTTGCGGTCCGAACCGGTCGAGGGTCCACGAGCGAACGCGAAGGGCGACCCGAGAACTCAAACAGGAGGAGCACAACATGTTCCGGTCCCAGAAGGGCTTCACCCTGATCGAGCTGATGATCGTGGTCGTCATCATCGGCATCCTCGCGGCCATCGCGATCCCGAACTTCATCGCCATGCAGGACCGCGCCAAGGAAGGCAGCGTCAAGTCGAACATGCACACCCTGCAGCTCGCGGCCGAGGACTACGGCGTGCAGAACGACGGCGTCTACGCGGCCACGATGGACGCCACGCACATCGCCGACCTGCTGCCGGGCCAGGGCGCGTCGTTCAAGAACCCGTTCACGGGTACCACGGGCTCGACGGTGGCGTGGGAGGACCGGGGCGTCTTCACCGCCAACCCGGCCGCGACCGCCGGCCTGGTGAGCTACTGCGATTCGTCCACCGCGACCTACAACGTGAAGGGCGTCGGCAAGAACACGACCGGCGCGAACTTCCCGCTCACGCTGATCCTGACCGCCGGCCAGTAGCCCACGCCGCGGAACGTGCCGGGGGGCGGGGAAGACCCGCCCCCGGCGCGTTCCCGGCCCCGTGACGGTCCCCGCCAGGTAGCCGAGGAGACGATGAGACGGAACGCGGGCTTCACGCTGATCGAGCTGATGATCGTGGTGGTCATCATCGGGATCCTCGCGGCCGTCGCCATCCCCAACTTCATCTCGATGCAGTCCCGCGCCCGCGAGGGCGGCGTGAAGGCCAACATGCACTCCTTCCAGCTCTCGGCCGAGGACTACGGGGTGCAGAACGACGGGACGTACGCCGCCACGGGCGGGCCCGTCGTGTCCCTCATCCCGGGCGGCGACGGCGGCTTCAAGAACACCTTCACCGGGCTCACCGGCGAGGGCGTGGCCTGGGAGACGCGGGCCAGCTACGCCGGCCCGGTCACCACCACCCCGGGCATCACCAGCTACAAGGACTCGGTCGGCTCGGCCTACAGCGTGAAGGGGTACGGCCAGCGGTCCGCCATCCCCATCGTGCTCACTTCGGGCTACTGAGCCCGGGCGGCGCCGTTCCCGACGCGCCCCGCCCGGCGCCTGCGCTCCGGCCGCCCTCTCCGGGCGGTCTTCTTGCTTCCCGGCGGGGTCCCAGGACGGCACGGCCGTTGCACAGTGCAATCCAGCGGCCGGAGGAGGACAGGGCCTGTCGGGGCAGCCTCCTGCGGCGCAACGGGTTGACATGCGGGGCTCGATGGGGACCTGGGGGACGGGCATGCAGACTCCTACCGCCGAGACCAACGACCGGCCACGGATTGGGCAGAGCACCGGGGCTTCCTGCGCCCCGGACCCGTCCTCGGCGATCTGCACCCGGGGGCTGTCCAAGCACTACGTGCACCCCTGGACGCTGCGCCGCACCCGCGGCCTGGACGACCTGGACCTGGACGTGCGGCGGGGCGAGGTGCTCGGGCTGCTGGGCCCCAATGGCGCCGGCAAGACCACCACGCTCAAGCTCCTGACCGGGCTGCTGAAGCCGACGCGCGGCCGGGCGTGGCTGCTGGGGCAGCCGGTCGAGCGCACGGCGTCGCGCCGCGGGCTCGGCTTCCTGCCCGAGCAGCCGTACTTCTACGACTACCTGGACGGCCTCGAGTACCTCGAGCTGGCCGGGCGCCTCTCCGGGCTGGACGCGGCGACGGCGCGCTCCCGCGCGCGGGAGTGGCTGGGGCGCGTCGGCCTCGGCGAGCGGCCGCGGCTGCGCCTGCGCAAGTACTCCAAGGGGATGCTGCAGCGCCTCGGCCTGGCGGCGGCGCTGGTGCACGGCCCCGAGCTGCTCGTCCTCGACGAGCCGATGAGCGGGCTCGACCCCTTCGGCCGCCGCGACGTGCGCGAGCTGATCGCCGAGCAGCGCGAGCGCGGCGTCACGGTGCTGTTCTCCTCGCACATCCTGC
The DNA here is from genome assembly GCA_964608905.1 of uncultured bacterium. Taxonomy (GTDB): domain Bacteria; phylum Eisenbacteria; class RBG-16-71-46; order RBG-16-71-46; family RBG-16-71-46; genus JANXPZ01. The sequence goes on from CAZSQE010000062.1 coordinate 2,009, forward strand.
CCGACGTCGAGATGCTCTGCGACCGGGTCGCCATCCTGCTCGGCGGGCGCCTGACGAGGCTCGCCACGGTGGGCGAGCTGGTCGAGGGCGGGCGGCAGTCGGTCGAGATCCGCTGCGCCCCCGGCGCGCTGCTCGAGCTGCCGCGCGGCTGGGCCGGCGCGGTGGCGCGCACCGAGCGGGCCGACGAGACCGTGTTCCGGCTGGACGACGAGGCCCGCCTGCCCGAGGTGCTGGGCGCGCTGCTGCGCGCCGGCGTGGCGGTGCGGGCGGTGACGCCGCAGCGGCCGACGCTCGAGGAGCTGTTCCTCGCCGCCGCCGAGGGCGAGCGGGCGCGGAGGAGCGCGTGAACGCCCTGCTGATCGCGCACAACACCTTCCGCGAGGCGACCCGCGACCGGGTGGTGGCCGGCGTGGTCGCGGCCGGCCTGGCGCTGCTCGGGGTCACCCTGGCGGCCAGCCCGCTGGCGCTGGGCGAGGGCGGCCGCCTGCTGGTGGACCTCGGCCTCACCGGCATCTCGGCGCTCGGCCTGCTCGTCATCCTGCTCACCGGCACCAGCCTGGTGGCCAAGGAGGTCGAGCGCCGCACCATCTACAACCTGTTGTCGCGGCCGATCCAGCGCCCCGCCTACCTGGTGGGCAAGTGGGCCGGACTCTCGGCGGCGCTCTGGACCGTGGTGGCGCTTCTCGGGCTGGCGCTGTGGGGCCTGGTGGCGCTGCGCGGCCAGGCCGCCGCGGGGCCGGCCGTGCTGCAGGCGGTGTACCTCGCCGGGCTCGAGCTCACGGTGATCACCGCGCTGGCGGTGATGTTCTCGGCCCTCTCGACGCCGGTGCTCTCGGCGCTCTACACGCTGGGCTTCTTCGTCGCCGGGCAGTGGAGCTACGACCTGCGCGTCTTCGCGGCGAAGCTCCCGCCCGAGTTGGGCGCCGCGCTGAACGCGGTCGCCCACCTGGTGCCGAACCTGCCCCTGTTCAACATGCGCACGCTGGCCGCGGCGGGGGAGACGACGACCGTCCTGCACCTCGGGCTGGCCACCGCCTACGCCGCCGTGTACGTGGGCGCGGCGCTCGCCCTGGCGGCGGCGGCGTTCGAGTCGAAGGACTTCAAGTGATCCGGTGGCTCCCGGCGGTTCCCCGCCGCCTGCTGGCGGCCTGGGCGGCGGCGCTGGCGCTCGGCGCGGGCGCCTGCGCGCTGGCCGACGTGGCGTGGCGCGCCGTGGAGCACCCGCGCCCGCTCGAGGAGCTGTCCTACTACCCGTCGGGGCGATTCCTCCGGCCGGCCACGCTGGGCCACGCGGCCACCGCCGCGGACCTGGCCTGGCTGCGCGCCGTGCAGTACTACGGGGGCCACCGCGCCACCGACAACCGCTTCGAGCGCATGGGGCACGTCTTCGACATCCTCACCGCGCTCGACCCCGGCTACCGCCCGGCCTACGTGTTCGGCTCCTTCGCCCTGGCCCAGGAGGGCCGCGACTTCCCGGCCGCCGAGCGGCTCATGCTCAAGGGCCTCGAGGCCAACCCGACGAGCGGCGAGCTGGCCTTCCAGCTCGGCTTCCTCTACTTCGTCCGTCCGGGCGGGCGCGACCTGCCGCGGGCGGCCCACTACTTCGAGCAGGCCGCTCGCCAGGCCGACGCGCCGCCGCAGGCGGCCCGCTTCGCCGCCTTCGCCCGCCAGAACGGGGGCGAGCTGGCCGGGGCCTACGAGCTGTGGGGGCACGTCGAGCGCACCTCGCCCAACCGGCTCCTGCGCGAGATCGCCGCCCGGGAGCGGGAGCGCATCCGCGAGGCCCTGCGCCTGGGCCGCCGGGAGATGGTGATGAAGCGGCTGGGCACGCCCGTCGTCCTCTTCCGGTAGGCGGCCCCGGAGGGGCCCGGGGCGGGCCCGGCGCGGCCCGAAAGTCCCCTCAAGCCCCGGCCCCGGCCGACCGATAACCCGGACGTGAGGTGGCCCGCCCTGGCGACACGGCGGGTCCCGGGCCGGTCGTGACGGCCTGCCGTCATCCGCACACCGCGAGGGCCGCGAGCCCCCCGGTCCAGCCCGCCGCGCCGGGTAGAGCCCGGCAAGGCGTTCAGGGAGTGAAGACATGCTCTTCGGCAAGAAGCAGTCCCTCGTGGGGCTGGACATCGGGAGCCACACGATCAAGGCGGTCGAGCTGGAGCCGCAGGCCAACCGGTCGTGGCGGCTCACGCGCTGGGGCATCTCGGCGCCACTGGCCGAGGCCATCGTGGACGGCGAGATCATGGACCGCCAGCTCGTGACCGACGCCATCTCCAACCTGTTCGAGACGCGCGGCATCAAGTCGCGCAGCGTCGTGGCGGCGGTGAGCGGCCGCGCGGTGATCGTGAAGAAGATCACGATGAACCGCCTGTCCGCGGCCGACGCCCAGCAGGCGGTCTACTGGGAGGCCGAGCAGCACGTCCCGTACGACATCAACGACGTGTCGCTCGACTTCGAGATCGTCGGCCCGGCCCCGAACGACCCCAAGCAGATGCAGGTGCTGCTGGTGGCGGCGAAGAAGGACATGGTCACCTCGTTCGGCGACCTGATCCGCGAGGCCGGCCTCACCCCGGCGGTGGTGGACGTGGACTCGTTCGCGGTGCAGAACGCGCTCGAGGCCAACTACGACTTCGCCCCCGAGGAGGTCGTCGCGATCCTGAACGTCGGGTCCGAGATGACGAACATCAACATCATCCAGGCGGGCGTGCCCTACTTCACCAAGGACCTGCAGGTGGGCGGCACCACCTTCATCGAGGCCGCCCAGCGCAAGTTCAACCTGAGCCAGGCCGAGGCCGGCGCCGCGGTGCGCGGCGAGTCCGGGACGAACCTCGAGCTGGCGCCGGTGATCGAGCAGGCGTGCGAGGGGCTGGCGACGGCGCTCGAGCGCGCGCAGGCGTTCCTGCGCACCTCGGGCGAGGCCGGCGCCATCTCGCGCATCATGCTGTGCGGCGGCAGCGCGCTCACGCCGGGCGTGCCGGAGTTCCTGCAGCGCCGCTTCGGCGTGGCGACGGAGGTCGCCAACCCGCTGACCCGTGTGGCCTACGACCCCGCGCTGTTCGCGGGGCAGGACGTCATGAAGGTGGCGCCGCTTCTGACGGTCGGGATCGGACTCGCGCTGCGCCGCGTGGGGGACAAGAAATGATCCGCATCAATCTCCTCCCCGGGGAGGAACGGCGGCGGACCCGGGCGGCGGTCCCGCTCAAGGCCGGCGACCTGGTCGCGCCCCTCGCGGTGCTGGTGGCGACCGCGCTCGTCGTGGCGGGCACCGCGCTGTCGCAGTACACCCGCGCCGAGAGCCTCGAGCGCTCGATCGCCCGCGTGGACGCCGAGTCGCGCGTCCTGGCGCCGCAGATCGAGCGCGTGAACCGGCTGGCGCAGGAGCGCGCCGAACTGGACCTGCGGCTGGGCATCATCGCCAAGCTGCAGAAGGGCCGGACGCAGAGCGTGCGACTCATGGACGAGCTGGCGCGCTGCATCCCCGAGCACCTGTGGGTCAACGCCGTGGAGCAGGCGAACGCCACCAGCCTGACGGTCGAGGGCACGACGCTCTCGAACCTGGTGGTGTCCGACCTGATGTCGCGGCTCGAGCGCTCGCCGCTCTTCGCCGAGGTGGAACTCGGCGTGGCCGAGCGCATGGTCATCGAAGAGAACGAGGTCGTCCGCTTCCGCGTGACCTGCCGGGTCACGCCGGACGAACCGGCCCAGTAGGGGGATCGCCATGCCCAACGTGGATCTCAAGAACCCGGCGGTCCAGAAGATCGTGCTCAGCGCGCTGCTGGGCGTCGGGGTGCTGTCCCTGTTCTTCCTCACGCACTTCCTGCCCTTCGGCTACCCGAACCAGCAGGACCGGGTGGGCACGCTGAAGGCCGACTTCGAGCGGAAGTCCACCGAGCTGGCGCGGGCCCGCGCCACGGTGGCCGATCTGCCGCGTTTCGAGGCCGAGTACGAGCAGTTGCACGACCGCTGGATGCTGGCCGGGGAGCTGCTGCCCACCGACCGGCAGCTGGCCTCGCTGCTGCGCCGCATCACGCTGGCGGGGCAGGAGACGGGCGTGCGCTTCGTGCGCTTCCGGCCGGCCACGCCGAAGACCGAGACCTACTACACCGAGATGCCGGTCCAGATCGCGGTGCACGGCGGCTACCACCAGGTGGGCTCGTTCCTGGCGGAGCTGGCCAACCTGCGCCGCATCGTGACCGTGTCCGACCTGCGCCTCAAGACGAACACCGAGGCGAAGGACGACGCCTACGCGACGACGTGGATCGAGCTGACCGCGTCGGCCTACAGCCTCAACGCCACCCCGGCGGCGCCGGCGGGCGGGGGCAAGGAGGGGGAATCGCATGCGCGCAAGTCCTCGTGAGCGTTCCGCGGCCCGCGGCTGCGCCCTCGTCCTGGCCGTCGCGCTCGCCGGCGCGGGCGGGATGACGGGCACGGCCTCCGCCGGCTCCACGGTGGAGGGCAGGGCCCTGGCGGCCGCCAAGCAGGCCGCCGTGCGGGCGCAGGCCCGCACGCAGAAGCAGGACGCCGCCGCGGGGACGATCGCCGCGGCGCCGGTTCCGGCGAAGTCCGTGGCCCCGGGGAAGCCCGCGGTCCGGACGGCGTCCACGACCCCGGCGAGGCCGGCGGCGGCGGGGAAGCCCGCGGCCGCGGTCGCGCCCGCGACCCGCGCGCCGCTGGCCGGTAAGCCGCCGGCGGGGCCGGGGCGCGGAACGGTCGTGGCGGTCGCGGCTTCCATGCGGCCGGCGATGAACCCGGTGCCGTCGGCATCCCCCTCGGCCGCGCGTCTCGACGACCAGGTGACGTACCAGTACAACGCGCTGGGGCGGCGCGACCCGTTCATGCCGCTCGTCGGCGGGCGGCAGTACGTCCCCATCGAGGCTCCCCCCGAGGTCGGCGGCCTGCAGGTCGTCGGCATCGTCTGGGGCGCCCAGGACAAGTTCGCGATCACCGAGGACGGCCGCGGGAACAGCACGGTGCTGCGCCCGGGCGACAAGGTCATGAACGGAGTCGTGCAGGGCCTGAAGCGGGACGGGGTCATCGTCGACCTGACCGTGGACGGCCAGACGCAGTCAGTGACCATCCCACTGACGCGGAAGGGAGAACCGAATGCGAACCGCTAAGCTCCTGGCGATCGGGTTGCTGATCGCCGGCGCCGTCGTCGTCGCCCTCGCGCCCGCTCCGGCCCTGGCGCAGGCGTCGGGCGCCATCCGGCAGGTGGGCCTGGTCCGTACCGGCGCGGGGACGTTCAGCCTCGACGTCGAGGGTGCGGACATCCGCACCGTGCTGCGCGCCATCTCGGAGTTCAGCGGCCGCAACATCGTGATGAGCTCCGATGTCGAGGGGCGGGTGCGGGTCTCGCTGCGCAACGTCCTCTGGCAGGACGCGCTGCGCACCGTGCTGCGCGCCAACGGCCTCGACTACGTGGAGGAGAGCGGCATCCTGCGCGTGGACGACATGAAGAAGCTGCAGCAGGAGCAGGTCGAGCGCGAGACCGCGCGCGCCCGTGCCGCCGAGCTCGTCCCGCTCGAGACCCGGGTGGTCAAGCTCAACTACGCCAACGCCACCGAGCTGCCGGCGGCCCTCATGGGCACGCTCACCAAGCGCGGCAACATCCTGGTCGAGCGGCGGACGAACTCGCTGATCATCAGCGACCTGCCCGATCAGGTCGGGCAGGTCGAGAAGATGGCGCTGTCCCTCGACACCGCCACGCCGCAGATCGAGATCACGGCCAAGCTGGTGGACGTGGACGTCGAGGCGCTGCGCCAGATCGGCATCGACTGGCAGGCGGGCCGGAACGAGAGCGAGTACTACGTCGACTCCGAGGGCCAGCCGCTCAAGGGCCTGCCGGGCTTCAAGCCGGCCGACGGGGTGCAGCTGAACCCCGGGCAGCGCACGACCATCGGCGACCCGGCGACCACCTTCACGGTGGGCCTGTTCCGCAACTGGGGCTCGATCGAGGCCCAGCTGCAGATGCTCGAGCAGAACCGCAAGGCGAAGATCATCTCGAACCCCCGCATCACCACCGTGGACAACCGCGAGGCCAAGATCCTCGTCGGCCAGAAGATCCCGCTCATCGTGCAGGACGTGGCCGGCAACGCCGTGTCGCAGCTGCAGACGGTCGGCATCCAGCTCAAGGTCACGCCGCACCTGACCGCGGACCGCAAGATCGTCATGGACCTGCACCCCGAGGTCAGCGACCTGTCCACCTCGAGCACGGTGCAGGGCGGCGTCATCATCAACACCAGCGAGGCCGACACGCGCGTCATGGTCGACGACGGCCAGACCGCCGTCATCGGCGGCCTGATCCGCACGAACGAGAACGAGATCCGGCGCGGCGCGCCCATCCTCAAGGACATCCCGCTGCTCGGCGCGCTGTTCCGGTCGAACAGCACGACGCGCGCCAACCGCGAGCTGCTCATCTTCGTCACCCCGCGCATCATCGACCCGCAGTCGGCCGCGGTCGAGTAGCCCCGCGTCCGGCCCGGCTTCGCCGGGCGCCCCGCGGCGGCCGCCGGTCCCCCGACCGGCGGCCGTCGCCGCTGCAGGCCCCGCTTGGCCGCGCCGCCCTCCGCGGGTAGGCTGTGCCCATGACGTCCGTGGAGGAGCGCCCCACCGCCCGGGTGTGGCTGATGGGGGCCGGCAGGAGAGCCGTGGCCGCCGGGGCGCTGCTCCTGGCGCTCGCCTCGTGCGCGCCGCGCCCGGCCGGTCCGCCGCGGCTGGACGCCGGCAGCCGGCTGGCGCGCTTCCGCGCGGAGCTGGCCGCGCGGGAGCAGCGGGCCCGCATGGCGACGGGCGAGGCCACGCTCTGGCCGCGCGGACCGGCCGCCTGCGACACCTGCGCGCCGGCCCGGCTGCCGGCGGTGCAGGCCGACCTCGTCGTGGCCGCGCCGGAGACCTTCCGGCTGCGCGTGCGCTCGGCGTTCGGCACGGCCGTGGACGTCGGGCTCCGCGGCGACTCGCTGTTCGCGCACGCCCCGGGCCCCGGCCTGGCCTTCGCCCTGGACGCCGTGCGCGACTCGTTCGGGCCACCGGCGCCGGGCCGGCTGGCGGCGCGCCTCGTGGCCGCGCTCTGGCGGCCGCCCGCCGGCGCGGTCGCGACGTGGGGCGAGACCGGCCTCGAGCTGCGCTGGCGCGAGGACGGCGACT
>CAZSQE010000063.1:0-3660 GCA_964608905.1 uncultured bacterium
GGGGCGGGTGGCGTGGACGCCCCGGGGCGCCGCCTCGGTGGCCAACCGCGAGTACCGGTTTCACTCGCCGGTGTTCACCTACGAAAAGACCACGGGCCGGATCCTGCGGCTGGATGGCGCAGCGCTCACCAACAGTCCCAACCTGGGACTCACGGCACTCAACCGAACACAGGAGGCAAGACCCATGTGGACAAACCTGCTCGATGCCCTGGGCCTGGGCGAGGCCGCGACCGAGGAACAGGCGCTGGGCGCCGTGTCGGCCCTGACGGGCGACCTGGCCACGGCGCGCAACCGGGCCGAAACCCCCGACCTGGCCAAGTTCGTGCCGCGGGGCGACTACGACGCACAGGTGGCGCGGGCCCTGAACGCCGAGCAGCAGCTCGCTGACCAGGCCCGGGCCACGCTCGACGCCGAGATTGCGGCCGAGGTCGACGGCGCGGTGAAGGCCGGCAAGGTCACCCCGGCCACGGCCGACTTTTACCGGGCCATGTGCCGCACCGAGGGCGGGCTGGCGCAGTTCCGCGAGTTCCTCAAGGCGGCCCCGGTGCTGGGGGCGGATACCGCGCTCAACCGCCGCGCCCCGGGGGCCGACGGTGGGGTCGATGCGGCGGCGCTTGAGATCGGCAAACTCTTCGGCCACTCGGCCGAGGACCTCAAAACGTACGGAGGGCGATAGACCATGACTGCACTCGCACAAGACCGCGCCACCGAGCGCCGCCAGGGCCTCACGGTCGACTACCAGGTCATCAACGCGGACGTGATCTACGCCGGCAGCCTGGTGTGCGTAAACGCCGCGGGGTACGCCCTGCCCGGCGCCAACACCTTGGGCAACATCTTCGTCGGCGTGGCCGAGGGCCGGGCCGACAACAGTGCCGGCGCCGCCGGCGCGATCCGCGTGGTGGTGGCCCGCAAGGGGCTGTACCGCTTCGCGAGCGCCTCGAGCCTGTCCATCGCCAACGTGGGCGACAACGTGTACGTGGTCGACGACCAGACCGTGGGGCTGATCGCCCAGGCCAACCAGGGCATCTACTGCGGCGTGATCGCCAAGGTCGAAGGCGCCAACGACTGCTGGGTCGACATCGAGGTGGCCAGCCGCCAGGTGGACGTGACCTCGGATCTGGCCGAGATCGTGACCGACCTGACCACGGCCAAAGAGTCCATCGTGGTTCCCATGCCGGTCATCACCTCGGCCGGTGCGGCTCTGGCGGCCTTCTCCGACGGCGCCACGCCGACCATGGGCTTTTGCGTCACGGCCAAGGGGATGGGCATTCGCTGGAACAACCACGCGACCCCGGGCGCCGTGGCCGCCAAGGTCGTCATCCCCGCCGACGCCGACGTGACCGCCGACATGGTACTGCACCTTTTGGCCGCCAAGACCGGCGCGACGTTGGGCGACGCGACCAAGTTCACGGTGGGCGCCTACAACAACGCGGTGGGGGCCGCCTACGACGCCGACGGCGACTTTGGCGGCGACACCACGGCCATGGTCGGCAACGCCACGGCCAAGACCGTGCAGCACGTCACCCTGACCCTGGCCCTGGCCGACCTGGCCGCGTACCCGGCGGCGCTGGAACTCACGCTCAAGCCCAAGGACGGCACGCTGGGCACCGACGACGTGATCCTGCTCGGCTCGTGGATCGAGTACACCCGCAAGATGCTGACGGCCTAGCCCGTAATCTCAACCTAGACGCGCAGGAGATGCCGATGAAAATCACCGCCTGGAAACTCCCCCTTCTTGCCCTTTTGGCCGCGCTGGCCTGCCTGTTCGGGGATCAGGCGTCGGCCGCGCTTTGGGGCGACTGCCCCCCCTGGGCCGCCCCCTTGGGCGTGGGCACCGCGATGTTGGTCAACGCGGCAAACATCACGGGCATGTTTACGAACCTTCGAACGACCTTCAACAAGGCGTTCGAGGGGCTTCCGGCACAGTGGCAACGGGTCGCCATGCTGGTGCCCTCGTCCACCATTACCGAGGAGTACGACTGGCTTTCGGACTTCCCCATGCTGCGCGAGTGGCTGGGCGACAAGGTGGTCTCGGCGCTTTCGGCCCACGGGTACTCGATCCGGAACAAGGAGTTTGAGGCCACCGTCGGCGTGAAGAGGATCGACATCGAAACCGACCGGCTCGGCTTGTACGAGCCTCGGGTGCGCGACGTGGCCTGGGCGGCCCGGGTGTGGCCCGATCGCCTGGTGGCGGCGCTGCAAAACGGGGCGTTTGCGGCCCCCTGCTATGACGGCCAATACTTCTACGACACCGACCACCCGGTGGGCGGCGCAACGCAGAGCAACGCGGGTACCGCCGTGCTGTCGGCGACCACGCTGGCCGCGGCCGTTGCCAGCTACGGCGCCGGGCGGCTGTCGATTCAGGGCAGGACGAACGAGCACGGGGAAAACCTCGACCTGGACCCGGACGTGCTCGAAGTGCCCCCGGCGCTCGAAGCGACGGGCAAGATCCTGCTCACCAGCGACAAGCTGGTGGACGACTCGCCCAACCCCTACAAGGGCACGGCCGAGCTGCGGGTCAACCGGCGGCTCACCAGCGCGACCGCGTGGTTTCTGCACGTGACGAACCGCCCGATCAAGCCCTTTGTGTTTCAGCAGCGCAAGGCCCCCCACTTCGTGAGCCAGACCGACATGGGCGCGGACGACGTGTTCATGAGGGCCATGTACAAGATGGGCGTCGAGGCCAGCGGCAACGCGGGCTACGGCCTATGGCAGCTCAGCTACGGTTCGACGGGCGGCGGCTAAGCCCCCGCAACACCACATGGCGAAACCCCGGAGGACGCTCCGGGGTCGTCCCGGGGCGCGGCGCCCGGGGCCTGACGAGCCGGCCGGTTGGTGCGAGTGGCGAGTGGCTAGTGGCTAGTGGAGGAGCGGGCATGGTCCGGATTACGGCGAAGCGCGCGGGCGGGTTCTGGCGGTGCGGGGTGTTTCACCCCCCCCACGCGGTGGAGCACGCGGCCGGGCGGTTTTCGGCGGCCGAGCTGGCGCGGTTGCGGGCGGAGCCGATGTTGTCGGTTGAGGAGACCGAGGCCCCTGTAGCGCCGGCCAAGCAGCCGACCAAGCCGCCGGCCAAGCCGGGCCGCCGGGGCAGGGCCCAGTAAGTGGGCGCGTACCTCACCCCCGAGGAGTTGGTCCGGGTGCTGCCCGAGGACGTAGCAGCGCAACTGACCGACGACGTGGGCACGGGCGAGGCGGATCCGGGGCTGTTGGCCGGGGCGATTGCCGACGCCGAGGCCGAGGTAGATGCCCACGTGGGGCAGGTGCTCACCCTGCCGTTGTCCACGGTGCCGAGGTTCTTGTCGTTGCTCGCGCTCGACATCGCGGTGTACCGCCTGTACGGGCGCCGGCAGCTGGCCGACGAAGCGGTAGACGCCCGCTACAAGGCGGCGGTACGCGCGCTGGAAAAAATCGCCCGGGGCGAGATCCGCGTGGGGCTGCCGGCGGCCGCCACCGAAAGCGTTTCGCACGCGGCAGTGGTGCCCCCGGGCGGGGGCCGCCGCTTCACCCGGGCCAGCATGAGGGGGTTCTAGCCGGTGACCAACTACCTGTCCGCCGAGGCGCTGATCCTCGCCCGCCTGACCGAGCAGCTCACCGGCGTCCGGGCTGTGCTGTCGGCGGCCGACCTGGAAGGCGTGGCGGAGTCGGCCCAGGTGACCCCGG
>CAZSQE010000063.1:3760-8883 GCA_964608905.1 uncultured bacterium
GTGCTGTCGGCGGCCGACCTGGAAGGCGTGGCGGAGTCGGCCCAGGTGACCCCGGCGGTACACGTGGTGTTTGGCGGGTACCGGCCCACGAAGGCCAGCCACGATGACCGGGTGGTGGAAACCGAGCAGACCTGGCAGGTGGTGGTGGCGGTCAAAAACCTGCGGAGCGCCAAGACCGGCGAGCACGCCCGCGAAACCGCCGGCGAGCTGTGCGCCGACGTGCTGGCGGCGCTGCAGGGCTGGCGGCCAAGCCCCGAACACCAGCCCCTGAGCCTGGCCCCCGGCCCCCGGCCCGGGTTCTCGAAGGGCTTCGCGTACTTCCCCTTGGCGTTCACCACCCGGGTGGTGGCGCGAGGCAGCAACCCTTGATTGGACCGATCGGACCGATCGGACCGATCCGACCGACCAGCGGAGGATGACAATGGCGGATTACAGTTACATCGGTACCGGCAAGGTCTACGTCAAAGACGCCAACACAGCCGGCGGCCTAGTCGAGGTCGGCAACTGTTCCAAGCTCGAGTTCTCGGTCGACGAGGACGCGATCGAGCTGCGGGATTACACCAGCCCGGGCGGCGGCGTGCTCAACGAGGTCCGCCGGGTGACCGGGGTCACGGCTTCGATGACCCTGCACGAACTCAAGCCCGAGAACATCGCGATCATGTTGTACGGCTCGGCCTCGGCCGTGACCGGCGACACCCTGACCGACGAGGCCGTGACCGGCTACCGGGGCTCGCTGTCGCGGCTGCTGCATGCCAACCCCACGGCGGTAACGGTCGAAGCCACCAACGGAAAGGCGGCTACGGCGTGGGAGGCAACTACCGCCTACTCGCTCAACGCCTACAAGGTGCCGGCCACGCCCAACGGGTATTACTACCGGTGCAGCACCGCGGGCACCTCGCACAGCTCGGCCCCGAGCTGGCCCACCACCCTGGGCGCGACCGTGAACGACGGTACGGCCGTGTGGACCAACATGGGAAAGGTGACCCTGGTGGCCGACACCGACTACGAGGTGCGCCCCGGCGGCATCTTCTTTCTGGCCGCCGGCAACGTCACGAACGGGCAGGGCTTCCTCGTGGACTACACTTTCGGCGCCGAGGACGTGATCCAGGCGCTGACCCAGGCCGCCAAGGAGTACGCGCTGTGCTTCGAGGGCCTCAACGAGGCGCAGAGCGGCAAGCCCTTCCTCGTCGACGCCTTCCGCGTGCGCTTTGGTGCCACCAAGGCGTTCTCGCTGATCGGCGATGCCTTTGCCGGGTTCGAGCTGACCGGCAAGGTGTTGAAAGACACGACCAAGAGCGGCTCGGGGATCTCGCAGTTCTTCAAGGCGACCTCGGTGCAGTAGCCCCCGCCCCCAGGCAAACCGAACAGACCCACGGGGCGGGCGGTAGCGCCCGCCCCGTGGTGGTGAAAGGGTACCCGTGGCGCAAAACCTCGAACTGGCGCTCATTCTGCGGGCCAAGGTCGATGAATTCACCAAGTCGCTGCAACAGGCGACGGGGGAGCTCTCGTCGGCTTTGGCCACGATGGAGGCCGACGCCAAGGGCGCGGGGGCCGGGGTCGAGGCCGGCACGGCGGGGATCGAGCGCGGGCTAGAGGGCGCCGCCGTCACGGCCAAAACGGCGGGGCAGTCGTTTGAGCAGGCGCTGTCGAAGCTCGAGATGCGCCAGCGCCAGGACATCGAGGGCGACCTGGCCGCGGTGCGCCAGGCGTACGACACGCTGGCGACCTCGGGCAAGCTCTCGGCCGAAGAACTCGCCATGGCCAACCTGAAGGCCCGCGACAAGATCGCGGAGCTCCGGCGCGAGGGCAACGACTGGGTGGGTTCGCTCGGCAAAATGCGCACCGAGCTCGCGGTGGCCGGCGCCGCGGTGTACGGGCTGGGGCGCACGGTAGGGAATGCGGCGACGGCTTCGGCGGAGTTTGGTACCGCGATGGCCGAGGTGTCGACCCTGCTCGACGACACGTCGAGCGTGGACGGCCTGTCGGATTCGGTGCGCGAGCTGTCGCGCGAGTACGGGCAGGCGCCCACGGCGCAAGCCAAGGCTTTGTATCAGATCATCTCGGCCGGGGCGAGCAACGCGGCCGACGCCACCACGATCCTGACCGCGGCCAACAAGCTGGCCATCGGCGGGGTGACCGATGTGGCCACGGCGGCCGACGGGCTGACGAGCATTCTGAACGCCTACGGCGCCGAGGTGGGCACCGCGTCCGACGTGTCCGACGCGCTGTTCGTGGCGATGAAGGCCGGCAAGACCACCATCGGCGAGCTGTCGAACTCGATCGGCCAGGTGGCCCCGCTGGCGAGCCAAGCGGGGGCCGGGCTCGAAGAGATCTTGGCTGCCACGGCGGCGCTCACGAAGGGCGGGGTAAGCACCTCGGAGGCCATGACCCAACTCCGGGGCATCCTGGCGGCCGTGGTGAAGCCGACCAAAGAGGCCAGCGACGCGGCGGAAGAGCTCGGCCTCGACTTTTCGGCGGCCGCGCTCAAGAGCAAAGGGTTGGCGGGGTTTCTGGCCGACGTGCAGGCCAAAACCGGCGGCAGCACCGAGGCCATGGCCAAGCTCTTCGGCGGGGTCGAGGCCCTGGGCGGTGCGCTGGCGCTGACCGGAAAGGCCAGCAACGTCTTCCGCGCGATCTTGGAGGACATGGCGAAAAAGGCGGGGCTGACCGAAACCGCCTTTGCCAAGATGAGCGAGACGCCCGAGATGGCGGCCCTTCGGTTCAAGGCCGCCCTGAAGGACCTGCAAATCTCGCTCGGCCAGGCGGTGACCGCGCTGACGCCGTTTTTGGAAGGCGCCACCGGAATTCTCAAGGCCATTACCGACCTGCCCGGGCCGCTCAAGAGCGCCGTGCTCGGGTTTGGCGCGCTGGGCACGGGGATCGCGGTAGTCGCCGGGCCGTTGATGAATCTGACGGCGACCGCCAAGTTGGCGGCGGCGGCGTTTGCGGCCAAGACCTCGGCGGTGGGGGCGCTGGTGCCGACCCTCTCCTCGGCGGGGGCCGCGACGCTGGGCTTTGCGGGCCGGATCGGCTCGTTGTTGCCGCAGCTCGGGCTGGTGGCCGCGGGCTTGTACGGCGTATGGGAGGCCGGCGAGTGGCTCGGCGAAGCGCTCGCCAAGCTGCACCCGATCACCAAGCAAGCCGAGGCGGCGGAACGCGCCCTGGGTCTGGAGCTGGCCAAGCAGATCGGCCTGGCCAAAGCCCGGGTCGAAAACCTCGACGAGTACGCCACGTTTACGGCGCGGGCGGCCACCGAGGTGGCGGGGCTCACCGAGGAGGAACGCGCCAAGTACGCGGTGCAGCTTTCCGGCCATGCGGAGTATCTGAAGGCGACCCTGGCGGTGGCCGAGGCACAGGGCGAGGCCGGCAAAGACACGGTGGCGGCGCAGGCCCAGATTCGCGAGGCGCTGACAGCGACGATTCTCGCGCAAAAGGACCTGGCCGCTGGGGCGAAGCTGGCCGCCGAGTGGGCCGACCAGGGGCTCACCCCGGCAGCCGGCGCGCTGGTGCTCGAGCTCGGCAACCTGACCGCCGCCGGCAAGAGCGCCGCCGAGGCGGTGCAGGCGCTGGGCAAGCCCCTCGACCTGGGCAGCCTCGACGGTGTGCGCGACCTGGCCGCCGCCCTGACCCAGCTGGAAAAGACCGGCGAACTCACGGCGCACGAGGTGGGCGAGGCGTGGGCGGCCGCCTTGAACAAGCTCAGCACCGAAGACCTGGAGCGGTTTCTCACCACGGCGCAGGCGGCGTTTGGCGGCACCGAGACCGCGGCGCTGGGGGCGGCCGCGGCCATGGAGGCCGGGGTCAACGCTGCCATGAAGAAGCTGGGCCTGGACTTGGCCGAGGTGACCACCGGGCTCACGACCGTGGGCACCGAGGCTCGGACGGCGTTTGGGCTGGTGGTGGATCACGCAGCGAGCGCCGGGCTCGAGGGCGAAAAGGCCGCCAAGGTGATCGGCGCCGCGTTTGATGCCGCTTTGTCCAAGGCCAAGAGCACCGAGGACCTTCAGGCGCTGAAGAAGGATCTGGAGGGTCTTGGGCTGCAGGGCGAGGTGGCCGCCAAGGCTGCCGCCGCGCTGGATGCCAAGCTGACCCCGCTGGCCGACAAGACGGCACCCGCGGCGGCCAAGGCCGTGAAAGAGCTGGGGGAAAGCACCGAGAAGACCGCGGTGGGCGCTACCGAGGCAGCCGTGGCGATCGAGGAGGTGGGCGCGGCCGCGGGGGAGGCCGCGAGCGGGGGGCTGCCGCGCTTCAAGACGACGCTGCAAGAGCTACAGCCGGAGCTCGCCGCCACCAGTGCCGAGGCGGTTACGCTGTTCGAGGCGTTTCGCGCGGCCACGGCCTCGCAGCAGGTGATCGGGTCGATTGAGGGGCTCGGCCGGCACCTGGAGGGGCTCAAGACCCGCGCGGCCGGGCTGACGCTGGAGTACGCGGCACAGAAGACCAAGCTCGACGCCCTGGTGGCCTCGATCCGGGCGACCGGCGACGCCTCGGACCAAACCGCATCCATGGCCTGGAAGGCCGCCGACCAGATGGCCCTGCTCGGCGAGGAGGATCTGGCCACGCTGCGAAGCGCCCTGGACGACGCCCGGCAAAAGACCGAGGACCTGCGAACCGAGTCGGAGGACACCCTGGCGGGGTTGCGAGACGAGTTGGCGCGGCTCGACAAAGACTTTGTGGCCGTGGAGCGCCGCCGGTACGAGGGCCAGAGCGCCGAGCTAGAGGCGAAGCTGGCGGCGGCCCAGGCGGCCAAGGACAACGTGGCGGTGAAGAACCTGAGCGAAGGGGCGGCGTTGGCGCGGCAGATCCACGAGCGCCGGCTGGCCGAGATCACCGCCGAACGCCAGGCGGAGCAGGCCCGGCACACCGAAGCCCTGGCCGGGCGAAACCTAGAAGCCTCCGCCGCCACCCGCGCCCAACCCCAGCGGCCAGAAAACCCCGCCGCCGCCGCGGAGCGCCAAACCACCCAGCCCCGCGGCACCCCGCTCGAACGGGAGTACGCGGGCATGGCGCGGACGGTGCGGATCGAGTGGGGGAATAACGGGCCCGGGGGGGAGTACTCTGAACGTGATGCCGAACGCCTGCTGGAGGTGTTGCGGCAGCAGGGGTTGATTCTTTCGTGAGGA
>CAZSQE010000064.1:0-8821 GCA_964608905.1 uncultured bacterium
CCGGCGACCACCCCGGCACGGCCGCGGCCATCGCCCGGCAGATCGGGCTCGCCGGGGCGGAGGGCCCGGGGGCCGAGCTGGTCACGGTGACCGGGCGCGACCTCGAGAGCATGGACGACGCGGCCTTCGCGGAGGCAGCCGAGCGCGCCACCGTCTTCGCCCGCGTCACCCCCGAGCACAAGCTGCGGCTGGTGCAGGCGCTGCAGGCGAACCGGCACGTCGTGGCCATGACCGGCGACGGCGTCAACGACGGGCCGGCCCTGCGCCGCGCGGACATCGGGGTGGCCATGGCCCTGGGCGGCACCGAGGTGGCCCGCGAGGCCGCCGACATGGTGCTCACCGACGACAACTTCGCCTCGATCGAGGCGGCGGTCGAGGAGGGCCGGGGCGTCTTCGACAACCTGGTCAAGTTCATCCTCTGGACGCTGCCCACGAACGGCGGCGAGGGCATGGTCATCATGCTGGCCATGGCGATCGGCGTGGCGCTGCCGATCCTGCCGGTGCAGATCCTGTGGATCAACATGACCACCGCCGTCTGCCTCGGCCTGATGCTGGCCTTCGAGCCGCGCGAGCCGGGCATCATGGACCGCCCGCCGCGCGACCCGCGCGCCCCCCTGCTCGACCGCACCCAGATCCTGCGCATCGCCTACGTCTCGCTCCTGCTCTGCGGGGGCGCCTTCGCCGTCTACGCGTGGCGCCTGGCGGGGGGCGCGCCGGCCGAGGAGGCGCGCACCGCGGCGGTGGCGGCCATCGTGCTGGGCGAGACCTTCTACCTCTTCAACTGCCGCTCGCTGGGTGGCGCCGCCGTCGGCGCCTTCTCGAACCCCTGGGTGTGGGTCGGCGCCGCCGGCATGCTGGCGCTGCAGGCGCTCTTCACCTACGCGCCGGTGATGAACCGCCTGTTCCACACCGCACCCCTCGACGCGCCGACCTGGGGCTGGCTGGCGCTCTTCGGACTGGCGCTGTCGGTGGTGGTGAGCCTGGAGAAACGCGGGCGCGAGGCGTGGCGGCGGCGCACCGCGCCGCGGGCGTGACGGGCGCGGATGTCGTAGAATCGCGGCCGTCTCCGTGCCTCCGTCGCCGGCGCTCTCCGGCCGGCCCCCACCGTCCCACCGGGAGTCCGTGATGAAGAAGTCGTCCCAGGGCATCCACACGCGGCTCGTCCACGACGGGTTCCACGGCGACCCGTCGGGCGCCGTGACCGTCCCCATCTACCAGACCTCCACCTTCGCCTTCCGCAACGCCGAGCACGGCGCGGCGCTGTTCGGCGGCGCGGACGACGGCTACATCTACACGCGGCTGGGGAACCCCACCATCCGGGCGCTCGAGGAGTGCGTCGGCGGGCTGGAGAACGGGCAGCGCGGCATCGCCACCAGCTCCGGCATGGGCGCGGTCTCGATCGTCTACCTGGCGCTGCTCGGCCAGGGCGCCCACGTGGTGAGCACCGCATCCGTCTACGGGCCCTCGCGGCTGCTCATCGAGCGGCACCTCGCCCGCTTCGGCGTGAGCGCCACCTTCGTGGACACGACCGACCCGGAGAACGTGCGGAAGGCGCTGCGGCCGGAGACGAGGCTGGTGTACGTCGAGACGCCGTCGAACCCGGCCATGCAGGTGACCGACGTCGCGGCGGTGGCGGCCGTCGCCCATGCCCACGGCTGCCCGCTGTGCGTGGACAACACCTTCGCCTCGCCCTACCTGCAGCGCCCCCTCGACCTCGGCGCCGACGTCGTCCTGCACTCGGTGACCAAGTTCATCAACGGCCACGCCGACATCGTCGGCGGCATCGTCGTGGCGAAGACGCCCGAGCTGGACCGGCAGCTGCGCCCGATGATGATCGCGCTCGGCTGCAACATGGACCCTCACCAGGCCTACATGGTCTACCGCGGCCTCAAGACCCTGGGGCTGCGCATCGAGCGCGCGCAGGCCGGCGCGATCGAGATCGCGCGCTGGCTCGAGCGGCGGCCCGAGGTCGAGTGGGTGCGCTACATCGGCCTGCCGTCCCACCCGCAGCACGAACTGGCGAAGCGCCAGATGTCGGGCTTCGGCGCGATGATCTCCTTCGAGCTGAAGGGCGGCGTCGAGGCCGGCCGGGCGGTGATGGACCACGTGCGGGTGGCGACGCTGGCCGTCTCGCTGGGCGGCGTCGAGAGCCTGATCGAGCACCCCGCCTCGATGACCCACGCCGGCATGAGCCGGGCCGACCGGCTCGAGGCCGGCATCACGGACGGCCTGGTCCGCTACTCGGTCGGCATCGAGGACGTGCCCGACCTGATCGCCGACCTGGAGCAGGCGTTCGCCGCCATCCCCGCCGGCGTCCGCGGCTGACGCCCGGGAGGGCCGAGGGGGCCGCGCGGACGCGCGGCCCCCTCCCTGTCCCCGCCGGCGCGGTCAGCCGCCGGCCTGGATCCTCGTCACCAGCCGCAGGGTGTCGCGGGCGATGATCAGCTCCTCGTTGGTCGGGATGACCAGCGTGCGCACCTTCGCATCGGTCGTGGAGATGTCGGCCTCGGCGCCCTTGACGGCCGCGTCGTTGCGCGCCGGGTCGATGCTCGCGCCCATGAACTCGAGGCCGGCCATGGCGCGCGCGCGCACGATGGACGAGTTCTCGCCGATGCCGCCGGTGAAGACGACGGCGTCCACCCCGCCCATCGCCGCCGCGTAGGCGCCGACGTACTTGCGCACGCGGTAGCTGAACATGTCGATGGCCAGCTTCGCCCGCCCGTTCCCCTGCGCCTCGGCCTTCTCCAGCTCGAGCATGTCGTTGGACACCCCCGAGACGCCGAACAGGCCCGAGTGCTTGTTCAGCATGGTGGTCGTCTCGTGCTCGGTCAGCTCCTCCTTGTGCATGACGTAGAAGAGCACCGAGGGGTCGAGGTCGCCGGTGCGGGTGCCCATCAGCAGGCCCTCGAGCGGCGTGAAGCCCATCGAGGTGTCCACCGAGCGGCCGTGGTCGATGGCGCACACGCTGGCGCCGTTGCCGAGGTGGCAGGTGACCAGGCGCGTCTCCTCGCGCGGCCGGCCCAGCAGCTTGCGCGAGCGCCAGCCGACGAAGCGGTGCGAGGTGCCGTGGAAGCCGTAGCGGCGGATGTGGTGCCGCGTGTAGAGCACGTAGGGCAGGCCGTACAGGTAGGCGTGCGGCGGCATCGTCTGGTGGTACGAGGTGTCGAACACCGCCGCGTGCGGCACGTCGGGCATGATCTGCCGCGCGGCGTAGAGGCCGCGCAGGTTGTGCGGGTTGTGCAGCGGGGCCAGCTCGCAGCAGGCCTCGATCTCCTGCACCACCTCGGGCGTGCACAGCGCCGACTGGGTGAACTTCTCGCCGCCGTGCACCATGCGGTGCCCGACCGCCTCGATCTCCTTCGCCTCGCGGATCACGCCCGTCCCGGGCGCGGTCAGCGTGCGGATGATCTCGGCGATGGCCACGCTGTGCTCGAGGATCTCCTTGACCTCGCTCACCTTGTCGCGTTCGGCCGGGCGGTAGGTGTGGACCGCGCTCGCCGTGCCGATGCGCTCGACGTTGCCGCGGGCGATGGCGTGGTCGGCGTCCTGCTCGATCAGCCCGAGCGAGGTCTCGATGAGCTGGTACTTGACGGACGACGAGCCCGAGTTGAGGACGAGGACCTTCATCGTGCGGCCTCCTTCCCGCCGGCGGGCGCGCGGCGGCGCCCCTCGTAGACGAAGAAGCCGCGGCCGGTGCGGCAGCCGAGACGCCCGGCTTCCACCAGCTCCCGCAGCAGCAGGCAGGGCGCGTACTTGTCGCCCAGCTCGCGCTGCAGGTGCTCCATCCAGCCCAGCACCTTGTCGAGGCCGATGCGGTCGGCGTACTCGAGCGGGCCGACGCGGAAGTCGTGCGCCAGCCGCAGCGCCAGGTCCACGTCCTCGGCGCTGGCGACCCCCTCCTGCACCACCTGCATGGCCTCGTTGAGCAGGGGCAGGATCACGCGCGTCACCACGTAGCCCGGCCGCTCGGCGACCCGCACCGGCGTCTTCTCCAGCGCGCGGGCCAGCGCCAGCGCGTGCTCGTAGGTGGCGTCGGAGGTGGCGGTGCCGCGCACCATCTCGACCACCGGCGTGCGCGTGATCGGCCGCATGAAGTGCATGCCGAGCACGCGGTCGGGCCGGCCCGAGGCGGCGGCGATCTCGGTGACGCTGAGCGTCGAGGTGTTGGTGACGAAGACGCGGTCGGGCGGGCACAGCTCGCCGAGCTGCTTCATGACCCTGCGCTTGACGCCGAGGTCCTCGGTCACCATCTCGACGACCGCGTCGGCCGCGGCCAGGTCGCCGAGGTCGGCGGTGAAGCGCACGCGCGCCAGCACCACCTTCTTCTCGGAGGCGGTGATGCCCCACTTCTCCAGCTCGCGGTCGAGGGCGGCGACCAGCTCCTCGCGCGCCCGTTCGGCCTTCTCCGGGGAGACCTCGACCACGACGACGTCGATGCCGACGGATGCGGCCTTCTCGGCGAGGCACTTGCCCATCGTGCCCCCGCCGACGATGCCCAGCTTGCGGAATTCCACGGGACGACCTTCCGGTTGAGAGGTTCAAACAGAGCGGGGCGGCCTGCCCGCGCGCGGCGCGGGCCCGTCGCTCCGCCCGGGATGGACGGCACAGGGACGCGACATTCTAGCGTATGTCGGGGTCGCATGCGGAACCCGGCCCCGGCCGCTCCCGGCCGACCCCCGGACGGCGGGGAGCCCGTCCCCGGGACGCGCGCGGCACGCGATTCGCCTCGCCGGGAGGGGCCCGCCGTGGGACAATCGAGGCTCTCCCACGGCCGCCGGAGGCGGCCGCCGCTCCGCACCCTGCCGGGCCTTCGCGGCCCGGACCGGATTCCACCGCCCCCTGGGGAGGCCCCCTGATGAGCCACGCCAGACCGCTGCGCACCGCGCTGTGCACCCTGTCCCTGCTGCTGCTGGCCCTGCCCGCGGCGGCCGCCGTGCGGCTGGTGAATCCCACCGGCGCCTGCGGCGGCAGCCCCTGCCATACCGACCTCCAGTCGGCCATCGACGCCTCCGCCCCGGGCGACCTCATCGGGGTGCAGGCCGGCGTCTATCCCCTCGCCGCGACCGTGCTCGTGAACCGGAGCGTCGGGATCTACGGCCCGCAGGCGGGCGTGAACCCCCTGCCCAGCAAGGGCACGACCCGCGTCCCCGGCTCGGCGAACGAGGCCGTCTTCGACGGCGGCGGCACGCTCGGCGTGCTCATCCGCGTCCTCGCTGACGACGTGACGATCGACGGCATCGAGGTGCGCAACGGCACCGGCGACCTGATCGAGTCCACGACCGGCGTCCCCACGCGCGGCACGCGGGTGCGCAACTGCATCGTCCACGACGCCACCGGCGACGAGGGGATGCAGCTGCGGGCGGTCACGGACGGCGTCGTCGAGTGCAACCACGTCTACGCGACCGCGGGCGACGGGATCAACCTGTGCTGCACCTCGGTGAACGGCGTCATCCGCTACAACGAGGTGCACGACATCGCCTCGGAGAACGCCGCCATCTACGTCTATTCCTCCACCGGCACCGTCGTCGAGGGCAACCTCGTCTACAACACCACCACGAACGAGGGCATCAAGCTCGGCGCCAAGTACGGGCCCGACGCGGGGCTGGCCGGCGGCATGGTCTTCAACAACACGGTCCACCACACGGCCCAGGACGGCATCGCCATCTACACGAGCTACGCGGCCGCCTCGTGCAACGACGTCAGCCACAGCACGAGCGAGAACGGCGGCATCTACGTGGCCTGGGCGGTCTCGAACGTCACCATCACGGACAACCACGTCCACGACAACGTGTTCGACACCGCGAAGTGGGGCGACCCGGCCGGCATCATGATCGGCACGGAGCCCGACGCCGCCACCATCACCGTGTCGGGGAACGTCCTGCACGGCAACGTCCCCGGCGGCGTCACGAACAAGGCCGTCGCCCCGCTGGCCGCCACGGGCAACTGGTGGGGCGATGCCAGCGGTCCGTCGGGGGCCGGGCCCGGCTCGGGCGACGCCGTCTCGGCCAACGTGGTCTTCGATCCGTGGCTGACGAGCGAGCCGACCCATTCCTGCCCGGCGATCGGCACCTGCGAGGGCGGCAACCCGACCCCGGTGCCGTCCACGACCTGGGGGCGCCTGAAGACCCTGTACCGGTGAGCGGGCCGGCACCGTCCCCTCCCGCCCACGCGGGAGGGGACGGCGTGCATCCGGGACCGCTTCGGGGGCATCCAACCGCCATGGTAGCCTTGTAGGCGAACGACCTGCCGATTCCCGGCGGGCGCCCCCTGCCAACGACCTCCCGGAGCCTGCCGTGCGCCTGCCGAAAGCCCTGGTCCCCGCCCTCGTCCTCCTCGCCGCCGCGCTCCCGGCCGGAGCCGCCGGCCCCGACGACGACATCGAGTGGAACGGCGTCTCGCACGTCGCCTGGCAGGACCGGCGCCCGGTCTGCCCGGTGAACCGCGAGACCTTCCAGGTCCGCTTCCAGTCCTACCGCGACGACCTCACCGGCGCCCGGGTGTACGTGGCGAACGGCGGCGTGCCGGCCTTCGTCACGGCGGCGAGGTACGGCGTGCGCGGTCCCTACGACCTGTGGATGGCCCAGGTGCCGGCGTCCATTGCCGACACGCTGCGCTACTGGATCGAGCTGACCGACGGGACCGACACCGACTCCTACAGCGCCAACGGCATGAACGACGCCGGCGTGCCGCCCGACAGCGGCTTCGTGGTGGACTTCGCGAAGCTCTCGCACGCGCCGGTCGGAGCGACGCTGGTGAACGGCGGCGGGACGGTCTTCAAGGTCTGGGCCCCCACCCGCACCAGCGTCCACGTGCGCGGCGACTTCAACGGCTGGGGCACCGGCAACCCGATGACGAAGGTGGGCGAGCACTTCATCACCAGGGTCGCCTCCACCGTGGACCGGCAGGCGTACAAGTACTTCTTCAACAACTCGGTCTGGAACACGGACGCCCGCGCCCGCGCGCTCGACCCGAGCAACCAGCTGAACGCCCGGATCGAGAACCCCTTCCGCTACGCCTGGGGCGACTCGGCCTGGACCACCCCGGCGCTCGAGGACCTGGTGATCTACCAGCTCCACGTCGGCACCTTCGCCGGGCGGAACGACCCCCTCGGGGCCGCGCCGACGCCGGCGCGCTACGTGGACGTCACGGCGCGCGTCTCCCAGCTCGTGGACCTGGGGATCAACGCGGTGATGCTGAACCCGGTGACCGAGTTCCCCGGCGACTTCTCGGCCGGCTACGACCCGCAGACGATGTGGGCGCCGGAGTGGAAGTACGGCACGCCCGACGAGCTCAAGCAGATGGTGGACGTGCTGCACCGCAACGGCATCGCCGTGCTGCTCGACATCGTCTGGAACCACCTGACCCCGACGGACAACTTCCTCTGGAACTACGACGGCTCCCAGACCTACTTCGACTCGGTGGCGGTGGAGACCCCCTGGGGCGCGCAGGCGGACTTCGACAAGCTCGCGGTGCGCGACTACTACGCCAACAGCGCGCTCATGTGGCTCGAGGAGTACCACCTCGACGGCTTCCGCATGGACGCCACCGACTTCATGGACCCCTACCAGCCGGCCGGCTGGGGGCTCATGCAGCGGCTCAACGACGAGAAGAACCGCAAGTTCGGGGAGCGCATCACCATCGCCGAGCAGCTGCCGGACGACGCCAACGTGACGCGCCCGACCAGCTCCGGCGGGGCCGGCTTCGACAGCCAGTACCACGACGCCTTCAAGCTCAACCTGCGGCAGGAGATCTTCGACGCCGCCGGCGGCGACCCCGAGATGTGGCGCATCCGCGACGCCATCAACGGCGGCGGGACGTACCTGAGCGGCAAGCGGGTCGTGCGCTACGTCGAGCTGCACGACGAAGCCTGGCCGATGAGCGGGGGCCAGCGACTGCCGAAGAGCATCGACCCCACCCACCCGCACGACGACCTCTACGCGAAGGGCCGGGTGAAGCTGGCCCAGGGCCTGACGCTGCTGGCGCCCGGCGTGCCCGCCTTCCTCATGGGCGGCGAGTGGCTCGAGGACACCGACTTCGGCACGGACGCGGCCAACAAGATCGACTGGTCGAAGAAGACGACCTACGCGAACGTCGTCGCCTTCTTTCAGGACGCCATCCGGCTGCGCCGCGGCTGGCCGCAGTTCAAGGCGGACGCCCCGTGGCAGGTGTTCCACGTGAACGAGAGCGCCAACGTCATCGGCTTCCGCCGCACCGACCCGGCGGGCACGCCGTTCGTGGTGATCGCCAACTTCGGCAACGGCAACCAGTGGAACTACCTGATCGGCCTGCCGGCCGCCGGCGACTGGGAGGAGGTCCTCAACAGCCAGGACGCCGCCTACGACGGCAACGGCGTCGGCAACGCCGGGACCATCACCACCCAGGCGGTCGCCTACGACGGCTACGCCCAGTCGGCGTTCGTGACCGTGCCGCAGATGGGGCTGCTCGTGCTGGCCCCGAGCGCCGTGGTCGGCGTGCCCGGGGCCGACGGAGGAGCGGCCGGGCTGCGCCTCGGCCCGGCGCGGCCGAACCCCGCGCGCGGCTTGGCGAGCGTGGCCTTCGCGCTGCCGACGGCGGGACACGCGCGGCTCGAGCTGTTCGACGTGCGCGGGCGGCGGGTGCGCACGCTGGTGGACGGCCCGCGGCCCGCCGGCGCGCACGTGGCGCGCTGGGACGGCCGCGACGAGTCGGGCGCACCCGCGGCGGCCGGCGTGTACTTCCAGTTGCGATCTAGCAGGCTTGGCATTTCACCCTCCTATTTGCTCTCTTTCGGTTTCAGGTATCCGTCCAGCGTCTGCTCGATCAGTTGGGCTGATTTGCTGAC
>CAZSQE010000065.1:0-8753 GCA_964608905.1 uncultured bacterium
ATGCTGGCCGAGCGGTCGAGCAGCACGACCACGCCGGCGCGGCCGGGCGTGCGCCCCACGAGCGTCGGCCGCGCCAGCAGCAGCGCCACCAGCAGCAGCGCGGCGACGCGCAGCGCCGGCAGCAGGCGGCGCGCCGCGGGCGGCAGCGGCGGCACGGCGAAGCGGTAGGCCCACACGCCGAGCGCCACCAGCGCGAGGCCCAGCGCCAGCAGCGCGGGCCAGGGGGCGTTGGGCGCGAGGTGGAGCGGGGCGGCGATCATGCGCGCGCGCGGCGGGCTCGGCGCGGCCTCAGGCGCGCGCCTGGTCGGCGAGCCGCAGCCCCTCGAGGATGAGCCGGTCGAGGTCGAGGTCGAGCGGCAGGTCGTCGCCCGGCGCGGGCTCGTCGGCGTGGAAGCGGAAGCGCCCCTCGCGCCACAGCAGCACGCCGTAGAGGATGCGCAGCCGCCCCTCGTGCACGGCGCGCGTCACCTGCTCGGACGTGACCGCGCCCGCCTCGCGCAGCAGCTGGCCGAGTCGGCCCGGCGCGCCCCGGCGCTGCCGCTCGAGCGCCCGCGCCACCGCCGCCGCGTCGGCGTGCCCGTGGTGCACCAGCAGCTCGCCGGTGCGCACGGCGTGGCCGTCGGTGCGGGCCGACACGGGCCGTCCGGCGGCGAAGTAGACGTCCACGGTCTCGGCGCCGGCCGCGGGCCGCGCCGCCGGGCGCGCCAGCTCGAGCCGCCCGGTGGCCTGCGCGAGCTGCAGCAGCTGCAGCAGCTCGGCGGGCTGGAAGCGCGCGAGGTCGCCCTCCAGCACTACGCTCACCGCGGCCCCCAGCGCACGTCGCCCACCACCCGGCCACGCGTCTCGGCCTCGCCCCTCATCACCCGCAGGTTGTACCAGCCGAGCGCCACGACCTGGATCACGGCGGCGACGAACAGCACGCCGATGGCGGTGGTGGTGAGCGGGGCGAGCCGCTGCGACCACGGCAGCGCCGCCGCGTGCAGCAGGACGAGGAACGACACCAGGCCGACCATGACCACGCCGCTCAGGCGCCCGAACAGGGTCGGGCGGATGGTCACCGGCCCGACGAACAGGTACAGCCCCGCGCCGCCGAAGAGCAGGATGGCGTAGCGCAGCAGCGCGGCGGCCAGCACCCAGCCGGGGATGAAGCCGGCCCGGTGCAGGCCGAGGAAGACGAGGACGTTGAAGGCGACGTCCACGATGGGGTCGAGCATGGTGCCGAGGCGGGTGACCTGCTTCCAGCGGCGCGCCAGCCAGCCGTCGGCCACGTCGGACAGCTCGGCCGTGACATAGACGCCGAGCGCCCACGCCGGGTGGCCGGCGCCGAGGAAGAGCACGATGGCCGGGGCGAGGGCGATGCGCAGCAGGGTGAGCGCGGTGGGCAGGTTGACGGAGGAGAGCCGGTAGCCCTCACGGTCGCGCAGCAGGTCCACGTGCAGCGAGACCAGCCCGAAGACGGGGGCCGTGGTCAGGGTGGTGAGCAGGAAGAGGTCGAGGGCGAGCCGCCGGTCGTCGCGCACGGCCAGCACGGCGGCGGCGACGAAGCACAGGGCGAAGAAGACGAGGCCGAGGCTCCAGATGGAGCGGGCGGCGCCGGGGTTGGCGACGATGCTCTCGCGCGCCCGCGCCAGGCTGCGGCGGACGTAGCGGGCGACGGCGCGCGGGGCGAAGCGCTCCTGGCGCAGCTCCTGCAGGTACTCCTCGATGAACACCGGGCCTCCGCGGGGTGAGGCGCCTCCGCTTCGGGACCGGGTCAGGATACGCGCCGGGCGGACGGGGCGGCAAACCGGCGCGGTTCCCGCGGCAGAGGGGCAGAGCTCCCACGCGTCACGCGGGTCCGGTTCGAAACGACATCCTGTCGCCGCCGTCCGTATCGTCATCGGCCCCCGGGGCCCACTCGTTGGAGACGGCGCGGACGTGTATCGTGGAGGCCCAGTCAGGTTCCGGCACCCGCGCCCGGACCCGGGCTCCAGGAGGATGACTCGTGAGCCGCCGCGTCGATGTCACGCCCGTCGTCATTGCCCTGCTTGCCTTCCTGCTCGCGGCCGGCTGTGCCGGCGGGGCCGCCGACCGCGCACCCGGGGCCTTCGACCCCGATGTCGTCCCCGAGGCATTCTCGCACTCGACCGCGGCGCTCATGTGGCCCGGAGCGACCCGTGCCTGGCAGGTCACGCCCGAGGGCGACCTCTACGCGGGCGAGTGGCAGGTGAATCTCCGGCTCACCTGCGGGGAAGACAGCGCGAGGGCGCCGCGCGCGGTCGCCTTCGAGGAGCGCTGGTGCCCTCCCGCGCGCTGGAGACGGGTGAGCGGCGACCTGTGCTGGGACTTCGAGGCCGCCGCCCTGCCCGGACCCGCCGACGGGGACTCGGGTCTGGTCGCGTCGGTCCTCGTACGGGTCAGGAACGCCGGCACCGCCGCGCGCGAGGCCGACTTCTCGGCGCGCCTGGGTCCGCCGCGCGTCCCCGCCTTCGTGGCCTACGACGCACCGGACCCGCCACGGGCCATCCTGCGCTGGTGCGGTTCGGCCTCCGACGACACCGTGTCCGGCTGGATCTCGGAGCACGGGTGGTCCGGGTCGGGACCGGTCGCAGCCGGCGCGTGGTCGCTGGCGCCCGGGGAGACTCGAAGCCTCCGGTTGGTCCTGCCCACGTATCCCGCCACGGCGCGCGCGCTCGCCCGCTGGGCCCGCATCCCGCACGCACGGAGGGCCGCGGACGCTCGCCGCTTCTGGCGGCGCGAGGCCGCCCGCGGCACGCGCGTCCGGCTCGGCGACCCCGACGTGGAGGCGGCGCTCGATGCCGCGCGCATCACGCTGCTGGCCCTGCGTGAGCGGCGCGGCGACACCTGGGTCCCGATCGGCAATCCCTTTCAGTACCGCGACGTCTGGCTGCGCGACGGGGCCCGCGCCATCCGCGCGCTGGCCGTCCTGG
Source organism: uncultured bacterium (assembly GCA_964608905.1). GTDB lineage: Bacteria > Eisenbacteria > RBG-16-71-46 > RBG-16-71-46 > RBG-16-71-46 > JANXPZ01. The sequence goes on from CAZSQE010000065.1 coordinate 2,931, forward strand.
GCTACACCGCGGAGGCGCGTGGCTGCTGCGAGGGCTTCGAGGGACTGCAGTGGCCGCAGGGAGCGTTCCTGAGCCAGCGTGGCCAACTCGATGGCACCGGCCAGGCTTTGTGGGCATTCGAGCAGGCGTTGCTGCGACCGTCCCCCGACGACTCCATCGCCCGCTACGCCGCGGCCGCCGAGCGCGCCTGGCGGTGGCTCGAATGGCAGCGGGACCTCGGGCGTCAGGCCGGCTGGGAATTCGGGACCCTCCTGCCCTACGGCGACCCTCGCGACGCCGAGCTGGTGCGGGCCCAGCTCGTGGGCAACGACGCCTGGTCGCTCGCCGGCTACCGCGCCGCGGCGCGGCTGCTGACCGCCGCCGGACGTCGTGCCGACGCCGGGGCGGTGGAGCGCTCGTCCGCGCGTTACCAGGAGGACTTCATGCGCGCCCTGGACGGCGCGCCGGCCCGGGGTGGCGTCGGAAGCCGGGACGTGCCCCCCTCGTGGCAGGGCATCGGGCGCGACTGGGGCAACCTCGCGGTCGTCCAGCCGTGCGGCGTGCTGTCGCCGGCCGATCCGCGCGCCGCGGCGCTGGCCCGCCGGACCTGGGCGGCGGGCGCGGGCGCGGGGCTGGCGAGCTACGGTCCGGCGGACACGGCCCAGGCCTACGTCGGCGCCGACCTCGGTACCTGGGCACTGCTGGCGGGCGAGCGGGCAGCAGCGGACAGCGTCCTCGAGGCGCTGCTCCACTGGCGCACGGCCAGCGGCGGCGGCGCCGAGCTGTTCTCGCGCACGAGCCGCGACTTCGGATCGAACCTGCCGCCGCACGGCACCAGCGCGGCGGCGCTGGCCAGCCTTCTGCGCGACGCGCTCGTCTTCGACGAGGGAGACACGCTGCGGCTGACGCTGGGCGCCCGGGAGCGCTGGTGGGCGGGAGCACGCATCGAGCGCGCACCGACACGCTGGGGACTGCTCGACCTGGGCTTCCGCCGGAACGGGGACACGGCCGAGTGGCACTGGAGCGGCGTGCCCGTGTGGACCGAGCTCACCCTCCCGCCCGGGCGTCGCCTCGCCGGCTCGCCTGCGCCGCCGCTGCGGCGGGGCCGCACGGACGGCGTCGTCCTGGCGCCGCCGGGGACGCGCGCGGCCGCCGTTCCGCTCGCTGCGGAGGTGAGATGAGCCGAAGGCGCCACGCAGGCCGACGCGCCGGAGGACAGGCAGACCCGCGGCGTGAGTCGACTCCCGCGCGCCTGCGCCTACCCCGCAGGGCGGTGTGGATCGTGCCCCTGCTGCTCGTCCTGGGGGCGCTCCTCTGGATCCCGGTCCAACGGCTGGCCACGCGGCGCGCGGTGCCCTCGGACGGGCCGGCCGCATCCGAGCCCCTCGCTGGCTTGAGCGTGGCGGAGGCCCTTCGGACCGGCCTCGAGCTGAACGAGGCGGGCCGCGACGCCGAGAGCCTGCCGTACTTCCGCCGCGCACTCCGTAACGACGCTTCAGCCGACTGGCAGGCACACTTCAACTACGCCACGGCGCTCTACAACGCCACGCTGCAGATCGAGCTCCACAACGGCATCCACACCTACGTGGTGCGGTCGAGCTGGGAACGGATCGCACTCGTGCGCGAGGCCGTCCGACAACTCGGGCTGGCGGAGGCCATGGCGCGCACGGCGCGCGAGCGGGCCACGGCGCGTGCGGCCTACGCCCAGATGGTCTGGTTGTGGGGGATGCCCTGGGACGCGTTCGTCGCCTACCGGCAGGCCCATTCCGCCGACCCGGCGAACCACGACCTCGCGGTGCGGGGAGACGGTCTGATGGACCTGCTTCGCGCCCCGGCTGCGCGCGGCGGACCCGCGTCCCGCTGACGCCTCCCGCCGACGCGAAGGGCCGGGGCGCGAGCCCCGGCCCCGGCGTGTTCGGTGTCGCGGCCTAGCGCTGGTCGCTGGCCGTCGCCCGCTCGCGGGCCACCGCCTGCGCGGCGGCGAGCCGCGCGATCGGCACCCGGAACGGCGAGCACGAGACGTAGTTCAGGTTCGCCCCGTGGCAGAACTCCACGCTCTGCGGGTCGCCGCCGTGCTCGCCGCAGATGCCCACCTTGAGCTGGGGCCGCGTCGCGCGCCCGCGCTCGACCGCCCACGTCACCAGCCCGCCCACGCCCTCGCCGTCGAGGTGCACGAACGGGTCGCACGGCAGGATCTTCTTGCCCACGTACTCCGGCAGGAACTTGCCGGCGTCGTCGCGCGAGAAGCCGAAGGTGAGCTGGGTGAGGTCGTTGGTGCCGAAGGAGAAGAACTCCGCCTCCTGCGCCACCCGGTCGGCGGTCACCGCCGCGCGCGGCACCTCGATCATCGTGCCCACCAGGTACTCGACCCGCACGCCGCGCCGGGCCATGACCTCCTCGGCCACCCGGCGCACGATGGCCGCCTGGTCCTTCAGCTCGTTCACGTGGCCGATCAGCGGGATCATGATCTCGGGCACCACCGTCTTGCCCCTGGCCGCCACGTCGCAGGCGGCCTCGAAGACGGCGCGCGCCTGCATCTCGGTGACCTCGGGGTAGGTGATGCCGAGCCGGCAGCCGCGGTGCCCCAGCATCGGGTTGAACTCGTGCAGTTCCTCGACGCGGTGGAGCATGGCCGGCAGGCCCTGCTTCAGCCCCGCCACCGTCACGCGGTACTTCTTCGCCATCTCCTTCTTCTGTGCGGCGCTCGCCCGCGGCAGCCGCACGATGTCCACCATGAGCTCCTCGCGCTTGGGCAGGAACTCGTGGAGCGGCGGGTCGAGCGTGCGGATGGTCACCGGGTAGCCGCCCATCGCCACGAACAGCCCGCGGAAGTCGGAGCGCTGCAGCGGCAGCAGCTTCGCCAGCGCCTGCCGGTAGAGCTTCTCCGGCCCGGCCAGCCTGGCCTTGAGCGCCGCGACCTCCGGCTTGAGCCGCTTCGCCGCGGCGCGGTCGGCGCCCTCCAGCTCGGCCTGCCGCACGCGCAGCCGCTCGCGCAGCAACTTGGCCTCCGGGGCGTTCATGATCATCTGCACCACCCACGACAGCCGGTCCTCGGCGAAGAACATGTGCTCGGTGCGGCACAGGCCGATGCCCTCGGCGCCGAAGGCGCGCGCCTGCTTCGCGTCGCGCGGGATGTCGGCGTTGGCCCGGACCTGGAGCCGGCGGATCTCGTCGGCCCAGCCCATGAAGACGCCGAACTCGCCGCTCACCTCGGCGTCGATGGTCTTCGCCTCGCCGAGGTAGACGCGGCCGGTCGAGCCGTCGAGCGAGAGCCAGTCGCCCTCGCGCACGACCCGGCCCTCGACCGTGAGGGTGCGGGCCTTCTCGTCCACGCGGATGGCCGAGGCGCCCGAGACGCAGGGCTTGCCCATGCCGCGCGCCACCACCGCGGCGTGCGAGGTCATCCCGCCGGTCGCGGTGAGGATGCCCTGCGCCGCGTCCATGCCGTGGATGTCGTCCGGCGTGGTCTCCTTGCGCACGAGGATGACCTTGCCCTTGTCGTGCCCCTGCTCGGCGGCGGTGTCGGCGTCGAACACGGCGCGGCCGACGGCGGCGCCCGGCGAGGCCGCCAGGCCCCGGGTCAGCACGTGCAGCTTCTGCTTCGGGTCGAGGCGCGGGTGGAGCAGGTGGTCGAGCGAGGTGGGCTCGACGCGCAGCAGCGCCTCCTCCCGGCTGATGAGCCCCTCGCTCACCATGTCCACGGCGATGCGCACCGCGGCCTGCGTCGTGCGCTTGCCGGTGCGGGTCTGCAGCAGGAAGAGCCGGCCGTCCTGGATGGTGAACTCGAAGTCCTGCACGTCGCGGTAGTGCTGCTCGAGCCGGTTCGTGATCTCGCGCAGCTCGCCGAACGACGTCGGCATCAGCGCCTCCAGCGTCGGCAGGTCCCTGTTCTGCTCGTTCTTGCAGGCGTCGTTGATGGCGTAGGGGGTGCGCACGCCGGCCACCACGTCCTCGCCCTGGGCGTTGGTGAGGAACTCGCCGTAGAAGTGGTTCTCGCCGGTGGCCGGGTTGCGGGTGAAGCCCACGCCGGTGGCCGAGGTCTCGCCCATGTTGCCGAACACCATCGCCTGCACGTTGACGGCGGTGCCGATGTCGTCGGGGATGTGGTTCTGGCGCCGGTAGTAGATGGCGCGGTCGTTCATCCACGAGCGGAACACGGCGTCGCGGGCCAGGGCCAGCTGCTCGAGCGGCTCCTGCGGGAACTCGCGGCCGGTGCGCCGGCGCACCAGGGCCTTGTACTCCTTCACCAGCGCCTGCAGGTCGGCGGCGGTCAGCTCCTGGTCGGTCTTCGCCCGGCGCTTCCGCTTGAAGGCGTCGAGGTGCTCCTCGAAGTCGCCCTTCTCGAGGCCCAGCACCACCGAGCCGAACATCTGCAGGAAGCGGCGGTAGCAGTCCCAGGCGAAGCGGGCATTGCCGCTCTTGCGGACCAGGCCCTCGACCGAGCGGTCCGACAGGCCCAGGTTGAGCACCGTGTCCATCATGCCGGGCATCGAGAACTTCGCGCCCGAACGGACCGAGACGAGCAGCGGGTCGTCGGCGTCGCCCAGCCGGAGGCCCATCGCGGCCTCGAGCCGGTCGAGGGCGGCGCGCTGCTGGGCCTCGAAGCCGTCGGGCAGCCGGTGTCCGTTGACGTAGTACGAGCGGCAGACGTCGGTGGTGATGGTGAAGCCCGGCGGGACGGGCACGCCGGCGTTGGTCATCTCCGCCAGGCCGGCGCCCTTGCCGCCCAGCGTGTCCTTCATCTGGCCGTTGCCCTCGGCCCGGCCGTCACCGAAGAAATACACGTACTTCGCGCCCCCGGAGGGGCCCTGGGGCTCCTGCGAGCCTATGGGTGCTTCATGATGGGTAGTCATAAGGGCGCAGGATAGCGGCGAAGCCCGCGCGGCACAAAGAGGCCGGGCTGCCGATCGGCAGCCCGGCGCTCGTGCGGCTGGGCCCGCACCGGGCCCGGCCGGGACGGTCCAGGGACCGACCGCCGCGGGCGCGGGCCGCGGACCGCCGGGGCTATCGCAGCGGCACCGACCGCTCCGGCACGTGGGGGCGCTCGAACCAGGCGTCCGAGAGCCCCGTGTCGAGGGTCACGCTGCGCAACAGGACGGTCATGGTCTTCGCCCCGCTCCGCAGGCGCTCCTCGTAGAACGGCCACTGCACGCCGTCCACCGCCCGGTAGTCTCGGTAGACCCGCCGCGACAGGAACGTGCCCGGCTGCGCCGGGTCCTCGGCGAGGTCCTCGGCCACCAGCCGGCGGGTCTTCGGGTCGAGGTAGAGCAGGCTGCGCTCCGGCGCCCCGCCCGCGCCGGGCCGGACCACCTCCAGCACGGCGGCGTCGCGGCCATCGACCCGCGCCGAGCCGCGGGCTGCGACCTGCGTGCCGGGCGCGGCGGCGACGAGCAGGGTGTGCACCACGTCGGCGCGGAACGCGGCCCGCAGGGCGGCCACGCCGATGCTGTCGATCTCGTTCACGGTCAGCGAGTCGCCGGTGCCCATGTAGGTCCAGCCGCGTCCGCCGTTCAGGACCTGGCCGTTCTCGAACTGCGCCGCCCGCGTGCTGTAGCGCATGCGGTCCGGCTCCTTGCGCAGGATCTGCATCGTCAGCTCGGCGTCGTTGCCGCCGATCTGCATGATCATCGCGCCTTCCACGGTGGAGTCCTTCACCCGCCGCAGCCGCGCCACGCCGCCGTGCGCGACCAGGGCCTGGTCGAGCAGTTGCCGGCCACGCTTCAGTTGCGCGGCGGCGGGCGGGGCCGGCGGCTCCGGCTTCGCCGCGACCGGCGCCTCGCCCGGGCGCACCACCTCCACCGGGCCGAGGCCGCCGAGCGCCGGCGCGCGTGGTGGTGGTGGCGG
>CAZSQE010000066.1:0-8606 GCA_964608905.1 uncultured bacterium
GTACAGGGGGAGCCAGCGCACGTAGCGAGCCCACCGGGGCATGGACATCTCGTCGGCCTCCTCGGTTCCCCGCGGGCGTGACGGGCGCGCGGCCGCGCCGTCCGCTCCACGGCGGAGCGCGGCGTCGAATCTAGCCGGGACCGTTCACCGACCGCAAGCCGCGGCGCGGGTGCGCGGACGGTCCCGGCCGGGCGTCCGCGTGGAGTTCAGGCCTCGCGCCCCACCCGCTCCGGCCGCAGCCCGAAGACGAGCCCGAGCAGCACGAGCGCCGAGCCGGCCAGGCTGGCGAGGGTCAGCCGCTCGTCGCGGAAGGCCCAGCCCAGCAGCAGCGCCACCACCGGGTTCACCACGCCGATGAAGCTCACGCGCGTGACCGGCCAGTGGTTCAGGAGCCAGGCGAAGAGCACGAAGGCGCCCACCGAGCCGGCCAGCGTCAGGTAGACGACCGGGAACCACTGCTCGAAGCGCACCGGCAGCGGGTGCGGCTCGCCGGTCGCGAAGCTCACGGCGAGGCACACCGCCAGCCCGGCCAGCGAGCCCACGGCCGTGGTCCAGACCGGCGACTGCTGCGGGCCGCGCTTGAGGATGAGGCTCGACCAGGCGGCCAGCGTGGCGGCGCCGAAGAGCGCCGCCGCCGGCAGAAGGCCGACGCCGCCGAGCGGCTGACCCCAGAAGAGCAGCGCCACGCCGCCCAGCGCGATGACCGCGCCGGCCACCTTGACGCGGGTCAGCCGCTCGAGGCCCGTGGCCGCGGCCATGATGGCGGTGCTGAGCGGGATGGTGGCGTAGAGCACGGCGGTGAGCCCGGAGGGGAACGTCTTCTGGCCCCAGTAGAGCAGCGAGAAGTTGAGCCCGAACTGGAAGACCCCGTAGCCGAGCGCGGCGCGCAGGGCCGCGCCGCGCGGGAACGGGTGGCGCAGCAGCAGGGCGATGCCGGTGAGCAGCACCGCGGCCAGCGCGAGCCGCAGCGAGGCGGCCCACACCGGGGGCAGGGCGTCGTTGCCGAAGCTGATGAAGAGGTAGGTGCTGCCCCAGACCAGGGCGCACGTCCACCAGGCGCCCCAGGCCGCGGCGGGGTTCGGGTGGCCGGCGGGCGGGGCGCTTCCCCCGCCCGCCGGCTCCGTCAGGCTACGCGACGTAGGGGCGATAGTCCGGGAACCACATGCCGTCGGCCACGAGCTGCTCGACCTCGGCGTCCGGCACCGTGCGCCCGATCCCCTGCCGCGTCGCGTCGCGCACCACCGCCGCCGCGATCTTCGCGCTCACCTCGCGCATCTCCGACTGGTCGGGATAGACCGTCCCCATCGCCAGCCGCTCGGCCGAGACGCACTCGGCCACGACCTTGGCGGCGACGAGGAACATCGAGTCCGTCACCTCGCGCGTCTCCGCCAGGATGGCGCCGAGGCCGACGCCCGGGAACACGAAGGCGTTGTTGCCCTGCCCGATCTCGTACGTCTTGCCCTTGTACGTGACCGGCGGGAACGGGCTGCCGGTGGCGAGGATGGCCCTGCCGTCGGTCCACCGGATGGCGTCCTCGGGCTGGATCTCGCACTTCGAGTTCGGGTTGCTGTAGGCGAAGAGGATGGGCCGCTCCGCGTGCTTCGTCATCTCGGTGACGATCTCCTTCGTGAACAGCCCGGGCGTCGCGCTGGTGCCGAGCAGCATCGTCGGCTTGTAGCGTCGCACCACCTCGAGCAGGTCGAAGGGGCCGTCGCCGGCGAAGCCGAGCCGCTCCTTCTCCGCGCGCGCCAGGGCGAACTCGACCTTGTGCGCCTGCATCTTCTCGCCCGAGTCCCACACCAGGCCGCGGGTGTCCACCAGGACCTGCGTCCGGCGGACCTGCTCCGGGTCGGAGCACTGCTCCTGGATGGCGGTGCGCACCAGGCGGGCGATGCCCACGCCGGCGGCGCCGGCGCCGGCGTAGACGATGCGCTGCCCGGCGAGCGGGATGCCGGTGATGCGCAGCGCCGCCAGCAGGCCGGCCACGGCGATGCCCGAGGTGCCCTGGATGTCGTCGTTGAAGCTGACGATGCGCTTGCGGTAGCGGTCGAGTACGGCGAAGGCCGTCTCCTTGAGGAAGTCCTCCCACTGCAGCAGCGCCTTCGGGAACACCTCCTGCACCGCCTGCACGAAGGCCTCGACGAAGGCGTCGTACTCGGCGCCGCGCAGCCGCTTGTGCCGCCAGCCGATGTAGTAGGGATCGTCGAGCAGGCCCTGGTTGTCGGTGCCGACGTCGAGGCTCACCGGCAGGCACTGGGACGGGTGGATGCCCGCCCCGGCGGTGTAGAGCGCCAGCTTGCCGATGGGGATGCCCATGCCGCCGGCGCCCTGGTCGCCCAGGCCGAGGATGCGCTCGTTGTCGGTGGCGACGATGAGGCGGATGTCCTGGTGGGGGAAGCCGCGCAGCAGTTCCTTGATGCGGGGCTGATCGGCCGGCGTGAGCCACAGGCCGCGCGGGTGGCGGATGATGTGGCTGTAGTGCTGGCAGGCGGCGCCGACCGTGGGGGTGTAGACGATGGGCAGGAACTCGGCCAGGTTCTCGACCACGACGCGGTAGAAGAGCGTCTCGTTGCGGTCCTGCAGCGCCGCCAGCCCGATGAACTTCTCGAGGTTCGTCCCCTTGGCGCGCACGTGCTCGAGCGAGACCGCGACCTGCTCCTCGATGGTCTGCTGGGCCTTGGGGAGCAGCCCCTCGAGCCCGAAGGCCTTGCGCTCCTCGGCGCTGAAGGCGAGCCCCTTGTTGAGGAGCGGGTCCTTGAGCAGGGCCTGGCCCCGCAGCGCCACCTTCAGGGGACTGCTCGGATCGTTCTTCGGCATCGCCATGGCTCCCTTTCCAGCGCGAAGGCCCGCAGGTTGGTCCGGCAGCACCGTCGCGCCCCGGTGGCGGGGCGCCGGCGCCCCGTTCCCCGGCCTGCGGCGGGCGGCCGGGCCGGGATGCGGGGCGTCCGGTGCGTCTCGCGTCTCGTGTCGTCCCCGGGCGCGGGCCCGGGCACACCCGCCGGCATGGTAGCCCCGGCGGGACCGTGGCGCGATGCTACCAAGGGCGCAGACGCGGCGCGAGCCGGGCGGGCAAGGGTGGATTCCCGTTGCCGTCATGCGCGGGGCGAGCGGCAGTCGCCCCGACCACGGCGCGTCGACCGGGCTGGTGGACTCGATCGCCAGCCCGGCCGATGCGGCCTCGGTGCATCACGCCTGCACAGGTCCACCCCCGACGCGCGAGGAGTGGTCGGGGCGCGCGGAGATGGACGACGACGACTTCCGCGTCTCGGGCCGGAGCGCTGGCGCTACCGTCCCGGCCAGGAGGGCTCCCAGTTCCAGGTGGTCGTCGTCGTGATTCGGGTCTCCCCCGTACCGTCGATGTTCATGACGTACACTTCGCTCCCCTGGTACGGGCTGTGCCGCTCCGTGGTGAAGGCGATCCGCGAGCCGTCGATGGAGACCGTCGGTTCCCAGTTGGGGCCGGTGGTGCTCGTCAGTTGCACCACGTCGGCGCCGTCGGCGCCCATGATGTAGATCTGGGCTACGCCACCCCGCGTGCTGTAGAACACGATCTTGCTGCCGTCGGGCGTCCACTGCGGCTCGCCATCGTCGGCCGAATGGTCCGTGAGGCGCACCTGACCGGTGCCGTCCGCGTTCATCACGTAGATGTTGTCATTGCCGTCGCGCCCAGACGCGAACACGATCTTGCTGCCGGCGGGCGAGTAGAACGGCTCGCTGTTGCCGCCCGCCGATGTCGTGAGCTGGCGCAGATCGCTGCCGTCGGCGCGCATGGACCAGATCTGCCGGGCGCCCGACCGGAAGCTCTCGAAGACGATCCGGCTGCCGTCCGGCGACCACTGAGGCTCCTCGTCGCGGGCGGGATCGTTCGTCAGGCGGGTCTGGCTCGAACCGTCCGCGTTCATCACGTAGATCTCGGTATTGCCGTCCCGGTCGCTCGAGAAGGCGATCCGCTCGCCGTCACGCGTCGCGCCTGCTTCGCCGTCGGCGGCGGAGTGATTCGTCAGGTTCACGGGGTCCGAGCCGTCGGCCTCCATGGAGTAGATCTCGCCGTTGCCGTCGCGGTAGGTCTCGAAGACGATGCGCCCTGGGACGAGTGCGTGGGGGCGGAGCACCCGGTCCTTGTCTCCACATCCGCAAACCAACAGCGCCGCCAGCGAAGCAGTGCTGAGCCATCCCAGCAACGGCCGACTCGAGATGGAGTCCCTCGCGCGCATGCTACCCCCTGTCGTGGACGATGGGTCACTCGGCCCGGCCCATGCGGACCGGAGCCATCCGACGATGCGGCCGGGAGTGTAGACGGACCTTCGAGTGGGCAGCAACGCGAAAGTGGGCACGTGGTGCGATCCGGCGTGCCCCCGGAATGGCCATGGCCGGGCGGCCCTGTCGCGGGGGGCCCGGCGAAGCGTCCCGTCGTCACCGGTGGAGTCGTGGGGGATACGATGCTGTGACCCATCGGGTCCGCGCGCCCGACAGGACGTCCGCCCGCCATCACCCACCGCCGCCGCAGCGCCGATCGCCCCGCGCCGCCCCGGGCTTCCCCGAGGCTCGATTCCTCGAGAGGCGCGGGTCCGCCGTGGTCTGGCTCGCCGTGTCACCCAGCCTTACCGCGTCGCCGCCGCATGGTGTAGTCTCCCCGGGATTCCTGACCCTATCGGCCCGACGCGCGAGGAGAGCTCCATGGCGGTGAGACTGGACGGCAGCAGCCTGACGATCGAGGACGTGGTTCGTGTGGCCCGCCACGGCGAGCCGGTGACCCTGGCCCCGGAGGCGCTGGACCGCATCCGCGCCTGCCGCGGCATGCTCGAGGAGCGCATCCAGGCCGGCGAGATCATGTACGGGGTCAACACCGGCATCGGCGAGTTCTCCGAGGTGGTGCTGAACGACGAGCAGGTGCAGCAGTTCCAGCGCTACCTCATCTACAACCACGCCGCCGGCATCGGCGAGCCCTGCCCGGTCGAGCACGTGCGCGCCGCGCTGGCCAGCCGCATCAACGTCCACGCCCGCGGCTACTCCGGCTGCCGCCCCGAGATCACCCAGACCTACGTCGAGCTGCTGAATCGCGGCGTCACCCCGGTGGTGTGCGAGAAGGGCAGCGTCGGCGCCTGCGGCGACCTCTCGCCGATGAGCCAGCTCGCCCTGAGCCTGATGGGCGAGGGCGAGAGCTTCTACCAGGGCCAGCGCATGCCGACCAAGGCGGCGATGGAGAAGGCCGGCATCCCCGTCCCCGGGTTGCAGGCCCGCGACGGGCTGGCCGCCATCAACGGCTCGAACCTGATCACCGGCATGGGCTCGCTGCTGCTCTACGACGCCGAGCGCTGGATCGCCCAGGCCGAGATCGCGGCCGGGATGTCGCTCGAGGCGCTGCTCGCCAACATGAAGCCCTACGAGTCCAAGCTGCACGAGCTGCGCGGCTTCGGCGGCGCGGTCACCTGCGCCGCCAACCTGCGGCAGGTCATGGCCGGCTCGGACCTCGTGACCGGCAAGCTCAAGGTCAAGGTGCAGGACGCCTACTCGATGCGCTCGACGCCGCAGGTGATCGGCGCGGTGCGCGACGCCCTGGCCTACGCGCGCAAGCAGTTCGAGATCGAGCTGAACGGCGTCGCCGACAACCCCATCTTCGTGCAGGAGGAGAAGCGGGTGCTGACCGGCGCCAACTTCCAGGGCACGCCCATCAGCCTGCCGCTCGACATGATCGCCGCTGGGCTCACGACGGTCTCCGTGCTGTCCGAGCGGCGCCTCAACCGGCTGCTGAACCCGGCGCTGAGCGTGGGCCTGCCGGCGTTCCTGACGAAGGGCGCGGGGATGTTCTCGGGCCTGATGCTCAGCCAGTACACCGCCGACATGATGATCGTCGAGCAGCGCATCCTGAGCACGCCCTCGTGCATCCAGTCCATCCCGGCCGCGGCCGACCAGGAGGACTTCGTCAGCATGGGCATGAACGGCGCGCTCAAGGCCAAGCAGATCCTGAAGAACGCCCACGGCGTGCTGGCCATCGAGCTGATCGCCGCGGCGCAGGCGCTCGACTTCCGCGAGTTCACCCCGGGCAGGGGCACGCTCGCCGGCAAGGCGGCGGTGCGCAGGGTGGTCGAGCACCTCGACGTGGACCGGCCGCTGTTCCCGGACCACAACGCCATGATGGCGGCGGTCGAGCGCTGCGACGTGCTCGAGGCCGTCCAGGCCGAGGTCGGTCCGCTCAGGACCTCCTGGTAGCCGCGCCGGTCGGGACTTCCGGGGCACCCGTGATCGCGCGGGTGCCCCGGCGCGTCCCGGGTGTAGACTCGTGGCGTTCGCCCGGGCGGGCGCAGGGGGCTCCATGAGTCGCGCATCCCACATCCTCGCCGTCGTCCTGGCGGCGCTGGCGGCCGGTCTGGCCGCCACCGCGTCGCCGGCCGCGACCTACCGCGGCCGCAGCGTGGACGAGCGCAGTTACCGCGGCAGCATCCTCAACTACGACTTCGGCCTGCTGGACAACGTGGAGGTGCGCTTCCACGCCGACCACGCCTACGTCTCCCTGCACAACGGCGGCCGCCTCGTCCTCGTCCTGCAGGACGAGGAGATCGCCGACCCGCGCCGCATCCCGGCCGAGGACCCGCGGCGCGGCATCCTCTGGGAGATCTGCCTGACCGACCTCGGCCGCCGCTGAGCGGCCGCGCTCCCCGTCGCGACGGAGCCCGCCGGGACATCCCGGCGGGCTCCGTCGTCCGCGTGGCGGCTACTTCGCCGGCTTCGCCGCCAGCAGCCTCTCCATGTCGTCCATGATCCCGTTCATCTCCTTCATCGCGGCGGCGAACGGAGCGGAGGTGGTCATGTCCACGCCGGCCTCGCGCAGCAGGGTGATCGGGTCCTTGGTGCTGCCGGCCGAGAGCAGCCGCAGGTAGGCGTCGCGCCGGGTCGTCAGCGGCCGGCGCTGCGCCGTGCGATCGCGCGCCGGCGCCGCCTCGTCGCGCATCGCCGCGGCGATGGAGGTCGAGCCGACGATGCTGGTGGCGTACTGGTACATGTAGAAGTTCAGGTAGAAGTGCTGGATGTAGGCCCACTCGACCCCGTACAGCTCGTCCACCCGGCAGACGCCGAGGTCGTGGCCGTAGTAGGTGCGCAGCAGCGACAGGTAGAGCGCGCTCAGCTTCTCGCCGGTGAGCGGCTCGCCCCGCTCGGCCATCTCGTTGATCGTCAGCTCGAACTCGGCGAACAGCACCTGCCGGAACAGGGTCTGGCGCAGGTCGTCGAGCCGGCTGCCGAGCAGGAACAGGCGCGTGTCGCGGTCCTTCGTCCGTCCCAGCATGTGGTGCAGCAGCAGGTTCTCGTTGAGCGTCGAGGCCACCTCGGCGACGAAGGTCTTGTACTCGCGGGTGGCGTAGGGCTGCGTCCGGTCCGACAGCCAGCTGTGCATCGAGTGGCCGCACTCGTGCGCCAGCGTCGAGACCTCCCCGTACAAGCCGGTGAAGTTGAGCAGCTGGTAGGGGTGCACCCCGTAGACCGCTTCGCTGTAGGCGCCCGACTGCTTGCCGGTGGTCGGCATCCAGTCGGTCCAGCCGCCGGCCAGGCCGTGCCGCAGCGTCGCCACGTACTCCTCGCCCAGCGGCGCCACCGCCGCCAGCACCAGCTCGCTCGCCTGCTCCGGCGTGTAGCGCAGGTCCACGGTCCCGACGATGGGGGCGTAGAGGTCCTCGTAGCCGAGCGTGTCGAGGCCCATCATGCGCCGGCGCAGTTCGAGGTAGCGGTGCAGCGTCGGCAGGTTGGCGTGCACGTCGGCGATGAGCTGGGCGTAGACCGCGCTCGGCACGTTCGACTCGAACAGCGCCGCCTCGAGGCAGGAGGCGTAGCGGTGCACCTCCTTGTCGAACAGGTGGGTCTTGATCTCGGCGTCGAGGGTGGTGCCGAGCGTGCGCTCGAAGTCCTTGTGGCGGCCCCAGAAGGCCCGGAACACCTTGCGCCGGTCCTCGCGGTCGGGCAGCGCCCGGTACTGCGTGTAGGCGGCGTCGTCGAGGCGCACCGTCTCGCCGGTGGACAGCGTCACCTCCGGGTAGGGCATGTCGGCGGCCTTGAAGATGTCGTAGGTCCCCGACGGCGCGCCCGTCATGATGCCGGCGCGCGAGACGATGCGCTCCTCGGCGGCCGTGCCGGTGTGCGGGGCGTAGCGCAGGATGTCCTCGAGCCAGGGCCGGTAGGGCTCCAGCCGCCGGTCGGTGGCGACCAGGCCGCGCACCTTCTCCGGGCCGAGGCCCAGGATCTCCGGCTGCAGCCACGAGACGGCCGCGGCGTACTCGACGCCGAGCTGCTCGGCCATGCGCGACAGCTCGCTGGGCCGGCTCAGCCGCGCGTCCTCGTCCTTGCGCAGCATGGCGTAGACGCGGAGCCGGTAGAAGGCGCTGTCCACCGCCATGCGGGTCGCCAGCGCGCGGTGGAGGGCGTCCGCCGACTCGCCGAGGCGGCCCTCGTGGCGCGCCAGCTCGGGCAGGCGGGCGGCGATGCCGTCGCGCGCCGCCAGCCACGCGGCCTCGTCCGGGTAGAGGTCCTCCGTGCGCCACTTGTAGGTGTCGGGGACGTCGGCGCGCTCGGTGGCGCGCGCCGCGGCGGCGAGGCCGCCGGCCAGCACGAGGACGGCG
>CAZSQE010000067.1:0-8480 GCA_964608905.1 uncultured bacterium
GGTGCGGCGGGCCGCCAGTGACCGCTTGGATCGCGTCGGCCCCTACTTCTCCATCGAGGGCTTCCAGACCTTCCAGACGTTCCCGACCAGATCGGGGCCGGGCTTGAGCGTGGGCTCTCCCGGCATCCAGCCCGCCGGCGTCGCTTCCTTGCCCTGGCTCTTGCGTACGTGCTGGAACGCCTGGAGCTGGCGGATGGTCTCGGCGAGCCGGCGTCCCACCGGAGGCGTCATCACCTCCATGGCCTGGACCACGCCGTCGGGGTCGATGATGAAGCGCCCGCGCAACTCGATCCCCTGGCTCTCGTCCCATACGCCGAAGGCGCGGCCCACGTTGCCCGCCTGGTCCGAAGCCATGGCGAAGGGCACGCCGCCATCGACCATCTTCGACAGCTCGTGGTCGTTCCACATCTTGTGGACGAAGTGGCTGTCCACGCTCACCGAGACGACCTCGACTCCCAGCTTCTGCAGCTCAGCGTAGTGGTCGGCGACCGCCGACACCTCGGTCGCTCACACGAAGGTGAAGTCGCCCGGGTAGAAACACAGCAGCACCCACTTCCCGGCGAAGCTGGAGAGCGTCACCTGGGTGAAGCCACCCTTGTGGTACGCGGGCGCCGTGAAGTCCGGCGCCTTCTGTCCGACGCGAACTCCCATCGGGACCTCCCTTGCGGGGCTGGACTGGGCCGGGGCGTCGCCCGCCGGCTCCTGGCCGGCGACCGTGCCCGTCACACGCGCGCATCCCTGAGGCTGGTCCGCCATCGCGCCTCCCTTCCCGTGGATGCCGACTGCGTCAGCAGGCTAGCACGGCCGGGCTCGCAGGGCACGAGCCGAATGGGTCTCGGTCGGCCCCGGCTCGCGCAAGGCCGGACACGTCGGCGGGGGGCGCTCCGGGCCCGACCGCGGGCCCCTGGCCGCCTACTCCTCCCCTTCGGCCAGCACCCTGGGCAGCCACGCGTACCACTCGGCGGCGCGCACCACCTCGTCGAGGGGGACGTTCTCGTCGATCATGTGGGCGGTCTTCTCGTCGCCGGGGCCGAGGCCGATGGAGGGGATGCCCGCCTTGCCGGCCCAGTAGGTGCCGTTGGTCGAGAAGTCCCAGGTGCCGAGCGGCCGCTCGTTCCCCCACAGCTGGGCGCGCGCGCGTTGTCCAGCCCGCACCAGCGGGTGCGCGTCGTCGAGCAGCCACGCCGGGTAGTACTTCGCCACCGGGAAGCGGAACCCGGTGTAGGAGGGTTGGTCGTGGTAGAGCTCCTCGACGCGCAACTCGTCCTGCTGGTAGTCGGGGATGAGCCCCTTGACCTGGGCGATGACATCGTCGTGCGGCTCGTTCGAGGTGATGCGCCGGTCGAGGTAGATGGTGAACTGGTCGGGCACGGCATTGAGCGAGGCGGTGCGGGCCTCCACGTCGGTCACGACGATCGAGGGTGATCCCTGGATCGGGTGGCTGCCCAGCCCCTGGCGCATCTGGTAGTCCAGCTCGCGGACCTGGGCGACGATCGCGGCCATCTTGTAGACGGCGTTGTCGCCGAGGTAGTGCGAGGCGGCGTGGGCCGAGCGGCCCTGCGCGGTGATCTTCAGCTCGATGCGGCCCTTGTGCCCGCGGTAGATGTCGAGGTTCGTGGGCTCGCCGATCACGACGAAGTCGGGCCGGACCTTCGGGTCCACCTCGACGAAGGCGTTGGGCGCGATGCCGTCGCACCACTCCTCCATGTTGCCGAGGTAGTAGACGGTCCACCCCTCGAGCAGCCCGAGGTCGCGGGCGATGGCCAGCCCGTGCACCATGCCCGGGGTGCTGCCCTTCTCGTCCACCGCCCCGCGGGCGTAGAGCCGGCCGTCCTCCACCTTGCCCACGAACGGATCCCAGCCCCAGTCGGCGGGATCGCCCACGCCCACGGTGTCGATGTGCGAGTCGTAGACGATGACCCTGGGGCCGTCGCCGATGCGGCCGACGGTGTTGCCCATCCGGTCGAAGCGCACCTCGTCCCAGCCGAGCCGGCGCATCTCCGCCTGGATGCGCTCGCCGACGGGGCCGATCTGCGAGTCCATCGAGGGGATGGCGCAGATGTCGCGCAGGAAACGGATGATCTCGTCCCGGCGCTGGTGGACGCGCTGCTGCAGGTCTGCGACGGTCGCCATCGAATCATCTCCGGGCGTGACGGGGCGGTTCGGCCGCCCCGGCGGGGGCGGCCACAGGCGCGGGGACCGTATCAGGAACGGGGCCGGAGGTCACAGCTTCCGCCGGCGCGCCCGCGGGGCGACAGCGGCCTCCGGGGGACCTCCGTCGGCTATCGACGGCTCCGCGCCCGCGGCGCCGTCGGCCTATCCCATGCCGACGACCTTCCCGTCCCTCAGGTCGATGCGCTCGGCCGCCGGCGAGGCCGGCAGGCCGGGCATGCGCATGATCTCGCCCATCAGCGGCACCAGGAAGCCGGCCCCGGCCGAGACCAGCACGCCGCGCACGACGACCTTGAAGGCCTCCGGTCGTCCCAGCAGCGTCGGGTCGTCCGAAAGGGACTTCTCCGTCTTGGCGACGCAGACGGGCAGATCGGCGTAGCCGAGGCGCTCGAGCAGGCGCAGGTCGCGCTCGGCGTCGCGCGAGTACTCGACGCTGGCCGCTCCGTACATGAGGCGGGTCACCTTCTCGAGCTTGACGCGGAACGGGTCCGAGCGCTCGTAGAGCGGGTGGAACTGGCGGGTGCAGTTCTCCACCCGCTCGATCACCGCCTTCGCCAGCTCGACGCCGCCGTCGCCGCCCTTCTCGAAGATGTCGGACTGGGCGAACGGCGCCGGCATGCTCTTGCAGGCGCGGCGCACGACCGCGATCTCCTCGGGGGTGTCGCTGCCGAAGCGGTTGAGCGCCACCACCGGGCAGTTGCCGAAAGACTGGATGTTCTCGATGTGCTTCCTCAGGTTGCCGAGCCCCCGCTCGACGGCGGCGGGGTCGGGCGTGCCGAGCTGCGCGAAGGGCACGCCGCCGTGGAACTTCAAGGCGCGCACCGTGGCCACCAGCACGATGCAGGCGGTGCGGAGCCCGGCCGAAACGCACTTGATGTCCAGGAACTTCTCCGCCCCCAGCTCGAAGCCGAACCCGGCCTCGGTCACGACCCAGTCGGCGTGCGCCAGCGCCAGCTTGGTGGCGATGACCGAGCTGCACCCGTGGGCGATGTTGCCGAACGGGCCGCCGTGGACCAGCGCCGGCACGCCCTCGGTGGTCTGCACCAGGTTGGGCATGACCGCGTCCTTGAGCACGACCATCATCGCTCCCACGGCGCCGAGGTCGGCGGCGGTGACGGGCTCGCGGTCGTAGGTGAGCGCCACCAGCAGCCGGCCCAGCCGCGCCCGCAGGTCCTCGACGTCGTTGGCCAGGCAGAGGACGGCCATGATCTCGGAGGCGGGCGTGATGTCAAAGCCGGTCTCGCGCGGCACGCCCTGCAGGTGACCGCCGAGGCCGATGACCACGTCGCGCAGCGAGCGGTCGTTCAGGTCCACCACGCGGCGCCAGAGGATGCGCCGCGGGTCGATCCGCAGCTTGTTGCCGTGGAAGACGTGGTTGTCGATGAGGGCGGCGAGCAGGTTGTTGGCCGTGGTGATGGCGTGGAAGTCGCCGGTGAAGTGCAGGTTGATGTCCACGGACGGCTCGACCCGGGACGCGCCGCCGCCGGTGGCGCCGCCCTTCATCCCGAAGGTGGGCCCGAGCGACGGCTCACGCAGGGCCACGCATACGCTCTTGCCGATCTTCGCCAGGCCCTGGGCGAGGCCGATCGAGGTCGTGGTCTTGCCCTCCCCCGCCGGGGTCGGGTTGATGGCGGAGACGAGGATGAGCTTGCCGGTCGGGCGGTCGGTCGCCCACGCCTCGGGCCGGACCTTGGCCTTGTCATGGCCGTAGGGCACGAGTTGCTCGGAAGCGAGCCCGAGTTTGCGGGCGATGTCGGTGATGGGCAGGAGTGCGCTCATGGTTCCCTGGTCTCCTTGGGTCGGCGGCCCCTGGTCGGATGCGGCAACGTGGCGCACAGCCTACGGCGGGCGCGGAGGCCGGGTCGAGGGGTTTCTTGCGGGCCCGCTTGGCGGCGACGGTCCGGTCCGTATAATGCCCGGCCGAGCAGGCGCGGCGGACAGGGAGGGTCGGGCGAGTGGCGGACAGGGTGACCAACCGGTGGCTCGTGGTGGCGGGCGGCATCCTCGTCCAGCTCTGCCTCGGCGCCATCTACGCCTGGTCGGCGTTCACCGGGAAGCTCACCGACCCGCAGGGGCCGTTCCGGTTCACGAGGAGCGAAACGCAGGCCGTCTTCTCGGTGGGCCTGATCACCTTCACCACGGTGATGGCGTTGTTCGCGGGCCGCTGGCAGGCCCGGGTGGGTCCGCGCCTGGTGGCCATGGCCGGCGGTGTCCTCCTCGGCGCGGGCTACGTCCTGGCGAGCCGTTGGAGCGACTTCCGGGGCGTCCTGCTGGGGATCGGCCTGCTCGGCGGCGCCGGCATCGGTCTCGCCTACGTCTGCCCCATCGCCGCGCTGGTGAAGTGGTTCCCCGACCGCAAGGGCTTCATCAGCGGGCTGGCCGTCGCCGGCTTCGGCTTCGGGGCCCTCGTCTGGGTGAAGCTGACGTCCGGCTTCCGCTTCGGTCCCGTGGACCTCACCCCGGGCTGGCACGGCCTCTTCGGCGCCCCGCCGGCGGGCCCGGGTTGGTCGGTGGAGCAGGTGTTCCTGCTCTATGGCGTCCTCTTCGCGTCGATCGTGGGGCTGGGCGCGCTCGCGCTGCTCGACCCGCCGCCGGGCTGGGTGCCGCCGGGCTGGGTCCCCCCGCCGCCGACGCTGGCCGCGAGCACCGGCGGCGTCGAGTACCGGGCGCTGGAGATGGTGCGCACGTCGCAGTTCTGGCGCATCTTCGTCGCCTTCTTCTTCAGCGCCACGGCCGGCCTCATGGTCATCGGCGTCATCGGCCTCTTCGGGACGGAGGCGTTGGTGCGCTCCGGCACGAGCGGGCCGCGCGCCGCGGTGATGACGGCGACGGCGATGGGGCTCTTCTTCGCGCTGAGCAACGCGCTGGGGCGGGTCACGTGGGGCTGGATCTCGGAGCGCACGGGGCGGCGGGCCGGCATCGTCGTCATGTGCCTGCTGCAGGGCACGATGATGATCCTCTTCCCGCGGCTGGCGGGCAGCGAGGCGGGGCTCTACGCGGCGGCCGCCGCCGTGGGCTTCAACTTCGGCGGCAACTACGCGCTCTTCCCCGCGATCACCGCCGACTTCTTCGGCAACCGCAGCCTCGGCACGAACTACCCGTGGGTCTTCATGGCCGGGGGCGTGGCGGGTGTGGCCGGTCCGCTCCTCGGCGGGCACATGGGCGACCGGCAGGCCTGGGGGTGGGCGTTCGGCCCCTCCGGCCTGGCGTGCTTCCTGGGCGCGGCGCTCGTGCTCGCGTTGCGGCCGCCGCGCCGGACCCGCCCCCCGGCGTAGCCTTTCGAGCCGCCCGCAGCGCCCGGACGCTGTCGGGTGATTTCACCCATTGACACGCTCTGTTCAGCAGGGGAACACTTATAGGGCGACGTGGCTCAGGCCCGTCGGAGCCGCGAGAGGACAACGGACCGAGGCGCGGACTCGGGCGCGCGTTTCGGAAGGTCCCCCTTTTTTCCCTGCCCCTGAGGAGAGAGGCGATGAAGCGACTGATCGTGTTGGCGGCCGCGCTCACGATGCTGCTGGGCGCCGGCGCGGCGTGCGCGTTCCCCTTCGATGGCTACGTCACCTGCGAGGGGAACGGCGAGCCCATGCCGGGCATCGTGGTCACGGTGACCTCGACGGACGCGCTCGGCTTCAGCGGGCAGTCCACGACCGACGACTACGGCTACTTCAACGTGCACATCCCGGGCGAGATCGCCTGCTTCCGGGTGACCCTGGCCACCGCCCCCGGCGACCACGTCTCGAGCCCGCCCGAAGGCTACTACGACTTCTGCATCGTCGCGGGCGTGTACGAGTACCACCAGGACTTCGTGGTCTACAGCCCGACCTGCGAAGAGGTGCCGGAGATGGCCTGCTGGCTGACGGCCGGCGGCGCCAAGTTCAGCGCGATCACGGGCACCGCGCTGGGGCAGTCCGGCCGCATCAAGTCGAAGCTGTACAACTGGGGCGGCAACGTGAACCCGGGCTGCAGCCCGACCGCCGGTGATGGCGGGCAGTGGAACACCATCGACGCGGCGCAGAAGCTGCACTTCCAGGGTTTTGCCATCGAGGTCGTGCGCTGCGGCAACGTGGAAGGCATCCCGCCGGGCTCCACCTCGCCCGTCACCCCGTACAACTTCATCGAGTTCCAGGGCACCGGCCGCGTGCAGGGCATCCAGGGCAACAAGGCGGACTACCCGCTGGTCTACTTCTTCGCCCGCGCCGAGGACCGGAACGAGCCGGGCAGCACGGGCATGCGCGACGGGGCCGGCAAGGACCGCTACTTCCTCAACGTCTACACGGACCCCGGCGACCCGGTGGGCAGCAGCATCATCCTGGTCGACATCGACGCCGACCCGGCGACGGTTGACCCGCTCATCATCACCGACGGCAACATGCAGATCCACATCTCGAGCTGCGACGACCCGATGGCGGTGCTGCCGAGGCTGACGGCGCCGGTCACCGAGACCGCGAGCGGGTCGGCGACGATCGCGCCGGTGACGCTGGAGTTCGCCGCGCCGCGGCCGAACCCGGCCAGCAGCTACGCGACGCTGCGTTTCGCCCTGCCGCGCGAGGCGAGCATCGGGCTGGGCGTATACGACGTGAGCGGCCGCCTGGTGCGCACCCTCGCCGCGGGCGTGGCCGGCGCCGGGCAGCACGGCGTCACCTGGAACCTGCTGGACCGTGACGGCCAGCGGGTGCCGAACGGCGTGTACTTCGCGCGTCTGGCCGTGGACGGGCAGGTGCACACGCAGGCCATCGCCGTCGCCCGCTGAGGCGGCGCGCGAAGGCGATCGAGTGGCAGGAGGCGGCCCGCCGGGTGCTCCGGCGGGCCGCCGCGGCGTCCGGGGGTCGTGGGACGCTCGCGACCCGCTGCAGGAGGTTCCGATGATCAGGGTCCCGCGCTCCAGCGCATCCACGCCGACCGTTCCTTCCCCCCCGGGACGGACGCGCGGCATCGTACCCGTCCTGCTCCTGGCCTTGGCCCTGGCCTCGTCCGGTCCCGCCCGCGCGCTCGAGACCGGGCACCGGCAGATCGAGTTCGTGGACGCCGCCCGGGGCGGCCGCGCGGTGCTCTGCGAGGTCTACTACCCGGCCGAGGTGGCGGGGGAAGGGGTCGCCCTGGCCCCGGGCGCATTCCCGGTGGTGAGCTTCGGGCACGGCTACCTCCTTCCGTGGAGCGCCTATGAGTGGTTCTGGGCCGCGCTGGTCCCCGAGGGCTACGTGGTGGCCCTCCCGCGGACCGAGGGCGGCCTCTTCCCCAGCCACGGCGCGTTCGCGGGCGACCTGGCCTTCGTCATCGCCGCCCTGCGGGAGGCGGGGCGCGATCCGGCATCCCCCTTCTTCGGCCACATCGGCCCCACGGCGGCGGCGATGGGGCACTCCATGGGCGGCGGTGCCAGCCTGCTGGCCGCCGCGGGCGACGCGGGCATCGACGCGGTCGCCAACCTGGCGGCCGCCGAGACCAGCCCGTCGGCCGTCGCCGCGGCGGCCGGGATCGCGGCCCCCGCGCTCGTGTTCGCCGGCTCGCACGACTGCGTCGCGCCGCCCGCGGAGCACCAGTCGGCGATCTACGGCGCGCTCGGCTCGGCGTGCAAGACCTACATCAGCGTGACGGGAGGCAGCCACTGCCAGTTCGCCGCGTCGAACTCGCTCTGCAGCCTGGGCGAAGGTGGATGCACGCCGCCGACGGTGACGCGGACGGCCCAGCAGGAGACCGTGGTCCGCCACCTGCTGCCCTGGCTCGCGTTCGTGCTCGAGGGCCGGGCGGCGGCGTGGGCGGACTTCCAGGCGGGGCGGAACGACGACCCGGCCATCACCTCCATGCAGTCCTGCGTGGCGGTGGACGCGGTGCAGACCCCGGCCGGGGGCATGTCGCTGCGCTGCCTGCCGAACCCGGCCCGCGGCACGGTCCGGGTCTCCTTCCGGCTGCCCGGGCCGGCCCGGCTCCGGCTCGAGCTGTTCGATGCCCTCGGGCGGCGGGTCGCGGTGCTGGCGGAGGGGGCCGCCGGCATGGCCGAGCAGGTGGTGACGTGGGACGGCCGCGACGCGACCGGGAACCATGTCCCGCCCGGGGTCTACCGGCTCCGGCTCAGCGCCGGGGAGCGGAGCGAGAGCCGCCCGCTGGTGCTCATGCGGTGAGCCCTCGGTGACCGGCGGTGCGTGAGCCGCTAGAATCCGAAGGAACGGCCGCTCGCCCGGGCGGCCCGGCCGCCTGCGAGGAGGACCCGAGTGATACGCCGCGCCCCGCCGTCCCTTGCCCTGGCCTGCGGCATCCTGACCCTGGTCGTCCTCTCCGGACTGCCGATCGCGCCGGCCCCGGCCTGGCTGCTG
>CAZSQE010000068.1:0-8452 GCA_964608905.1 uncultured bacterium
CGCCCGCGCCGCCGCCGCGGGCGCGGTCACGACGTAGGTCCCGCTCCGCTCGTCGCGCCGCAACTGCACGACGCCGGCGTCCCGCGCGGCCTCGAGCAGCTCGCTGAAGCTGCCGTAGCCCAGCGCCGCCTCGCTGAAGGCGGGGCGCTTGCGCTTCATCGTGTCCTTGACCAGCGAGGCCTGGATCACCTCGACGCCCTCGCGCTGCAGCGCCCGCACCGTGTCGGCGACCAGGGTGAAGGCATCCGCGCCGTCGGGCGCGGGCTTGGCGCCCCGGCGGGCCGGCTCCCGCGCCGGCTCGGGGGACTGCTCGAGGTCCTCGTAATAGATGAACTCGTCGCACGAGTTGGCGAGCAGCGGCGAGGTCGAGGCGTGCATGCCGAGGCCGATGACGTGCTTGCCGTTCTCCTTGAGCTTGGCCACCAGCGGGGAGAAGTCGCTGTCGCCGGAGACGACCACGAAGGTGTCGATGTGGGTCTTGCTCCAGCTCAGGTCCATCGCGTCCACGACCAGCCGGATGTCGGCGGAGTTCTTGCCGGTGCTGGCGCGGCGCGGGATCTCGATCAGCTCGATGCCGTTCTCGTGCAGGCTCTGCGTGTGCTCGCGGAACCGGCCCCAGTCGGCGTAGGCGACCTTGACCAGCACCTTGCCCTTCTCGAGCAGTCGGTCGAGGATGCGCCGCACCTCGAACGGGGCCCCGGGGTCCCGCAGGCCCAGCGCGATGTTCTCGAAGTCGATGAAGACGGCGATCTGCAGCTGCGGGCCGGGGCTGGCGGTCGGAGCGGACAAGGCGGCACCTCCATGCTCGGTCGGTTCGGGGCGGGACGACGCATCCTATCCCGCCGCCTCCCGCCACGCTACCGGCCGGCCCGCGCGGCGCCGGATGGCCGCGGGCCGGTCCCCGGCCGCTCCCGGGCGGGTCCGGGCGCCGGAACGCGCCCCGTGGAAGGCTGAGGCCGCCTTTTCGGTCAAGTCCATGCGGGCGCGGGCCGATACATCCCCCGAACAGCCCCCGGCCCGTGCCGGTCTCCCCCCTTGCGGGGCGCTCCGGCGGCGGGGTGGGGGCCCGATTCGAGCGCAGGGAACGCGCGGTCGGGCGACCTGCCCTGGAGTCGGGAGTTCACCTCGACCGGCGGGACCGGCTACCCGCCGGCGGCACCCTCCACCCCTCGAGGTTCCATGGCCGAGCGCAGGTCGCCCGAGAACGCCGGCAGCAACGATCGCCCCCGCCCCGGCCCGCGCCGGACGGCGCGGGGCCGGACGAGCGGGACGCCACCGAACCGGGCGGTGTCCTGGAGGACCTCGGCCGCGGCCTCGCCGGGCTGCTGGGCCGTCCTCGACGCCCCGATCCCGCCGCGCCGCACGGCGTCGCCGGGGACGCGGCCGCGCTGCACCGCCGGGTCGCCGAGCTGGAGGCCGAGCTGGAGCAGGCCCGCGCGCTGGCCCAGGGCAAGGCCGAGTTGCTGGCCACCATGACCCACGAGCTGCGCACGCCCATGAACGGCATGATGGGCATGGCGCACCTGCTGCTCGAGACGGAGCTGGACGGCGAGCAGCGCGGCATGCTCGAGGTGCTGCTGCACGCCGGCGAGGGCCTGCTCGACCTGGTGAACGACACGCTCGACTTCTCGCGTGCCGAGGCGGGCAAGCTGGAGCTCGAGCGGCTGCCCTTCGACCTGCGCGTGACCGTGAACGAGGTCGGGGCCCTGCTGGCGCCGATGGCCAACGAGAAGGGCCTGCACCTCGAGTGCGTGGTGCGCCACGAGGTCCCGTCGCGCCTGGTCGGCGATCCCGGCCGCCTGCGCCAGGTGCTGCTCAACCTCGGCGGCAACGCCGTCAAGTTCACCGAGCGCGGCCGCGTGACCCTGGCGGTGGAGCGGCTGGAGGAGGGCGACGCCTCCGTGACGCTGCGCTTCTCGGTCGCCGACACCGGCATCGGCATGGACGAGGAGACGCGCGGCCGCATCTTCCGGGCCTTCGAGCAGGCCGACGCCTCGGTCGCCCGCCGCTTCGGCGGGACCGGCCTCGGGCTGACCATCAGCAGCCGCCTCGTGGCCCTCATGGGCGGGCAGGTGGGCGTGGCGAGCGTCCCCGGCGAGGGCAGCGTCTTCCGCTTCGACGTGACCCTGGCGAAGCAGCCGGGCGCGGCGCCGGCGGAGGAGGCCGCCCCGGCCGACCCGTCGCTCGCCGGCGTGCGCGTGCTGGTCGTCGAGCCCTCGGCGGCCATGCGGCGCTCGTACGTGTCGAAGCTCTGCGCCCGCGGCTGCCGCGTCGAGTCGGCCGGCGACGCCGAGACGGCGCTGCCGCTGTTGCGCGCCGCGGCCGGGGACGGCGACCCGTTCCGCTTCGCCCTGGTCGAGCGCGAGCTGCCGGGCATGAACGGCGAGGACCTGGGCGCGGGCATCCGCGCCGAGTCGGAGCTCGACCGCACCCTCACCGTGCTGGTGAACTCGGCCGGCAACCGCGGCGACGCGGCGCGGGCCCGCGCCCGCGGCTTCGCCGCGTACGTCTCCAAGCCGCTCGACTGGGACCAGCTCGCCGGCCTGCTGGTCGAGGTGCGGCACCGCGCCGAGACGGCTCCGGCCGGCGGCGTGCCGGAGCTGGTGACGCTGCACTCCATGGCCGAGGCGCGGCGCAGCCGGTTGCGCATCCTGCTGGTCGAGGACAGCGCGGTGAACCAGCTGGTGACGCAGTGGACGCTGCAGCGGCTGGGCTACGGCCTGCAACTGGCTGCCACCGCCGCGGCGGCGCTCGCGGCCTGGGAGCGGGAGCCGTTCGACCTCGTGCTGCTCGACCTGCGGCTGCCGGACGGCGACGGCTACGCGCTGGCCCGCGAGCTGCGCTCGCGCGAGACGCCGGGCCGCCGCGTGCCGCTCGTGGCGATGACCGGGAGCTCCGGGGACGGCGAGCGCGAGCGCTGCCTGGCCGCGGGCATGGACGAGTTCCTCGTCAAGCCGGTGGACCTCGGGCTGCTGTGCGACGTGGTCGAGCGCCTGACGCGCGGCGCGAGCGCGAGCACGGCCGACGCGGCGCCGGCCGCCCGGGACGCGGAGGCGGGGGCCGGCCCGCCGGCCGCGGAGCGGGTCGAGGTCGTGGCCGCCGACGTGCCGCTGCTGCGCGAGATCGAGGCGGCCGAGGCGGACATCTGCGGGCTCGCGCGCCCGGGGGCCGCGCCCGGGCACGCGGCCGTGAGGCCGCCCGGGGCGGCGGCCCCCGCGGACGCGCTGGCCGCCGATCTGCGAGCCGCGGCCGCCGAGGCGGAGGCCGACCGGGTGAGCGGCGCGCTGCCGGAGGTGGGGACGCTGTCGAGCGCCGACGTGGTCCCGCTCCCGGGGACGACGGCGCCCGACGGCGACCGGCCGCGGCCGGCGCTCGACCTCGAGCGGCTGGAGCAGAGCTCGATTGGGGTGCCGGCCCTGCGCGACTCGCTGCTCGGCGCCTTCCTCGCCGAGGTGCGGCCGCGGCTCGAGCAGCTCGGTCAGGCGGTGGTCGCGCGCGACGCGCGCCGGGTCGAGTTCGAGGCGCACGGGCTCAAGGGCATGTGCCTGACGCTGGGCGCGGACGTCTGCGGCGAGGTGTTCGCCGAGATGGAGCGGCTCGGGCGCGAGCAGCGGCTCGACGCGACGGGACCGCTGCTCAAGCGCGCGTACCTCGAGGTGACCCGCACCGAGCGCTACATCGCCACGCTGGAGCGCCGCGCGGCCTGAGCGCCGCGCCCGCGGTCCGCGCCCCGCCCTGCGGCGGGGCGCTGTGCTATGGTCGCGTCCCATGCGCTCCGCGATCTCCCCGCGCCTGGCGCTGCTCACGGCCGCCCACTTCACCGTGGACGTCTACTCCTCGTTCTTCTCGCCGTTGCTGCCGCTGCTGGCGGCGCGGCTGGAGATGAACCTGGCCATGGTGGGCACGCTGGTGGCGCTCGCCTCGCTGTCCTCGTCGTTCTCGCAGCCGCTCTTCGGGCTGCTGGCGGACCGCCTGCGCCGGCCGTGGCTCATCGGCCTCGGCCCGCTGGTGGCGGCCGGGTTCATGAGCTCGGTGGGGCTCGCGCCGTCGTTCCCGGCCCTGGTGGCCATCCTGATGCTGGGCGGGCTGGGGGTGTCCTGGTTCCACCCGCAGTCGGCCGTGCTGGCCACGGAATCGTCGTCGCGGCGCTCGCTGGCCATGGCGGTGTTCATCACCGGCGGCACGCTGGGCGGCTCGCTGGGGCCGCTCGTCGCGGTCGCGGTGGTGGGCCGGGTCGGGCTCGAGCACTCGTGGCTGGCCATGTTCCCGGGGCTGGCGCTGGCCGTGGCGCTCATCGCGGTGCTGGCGAAGCGGCACGGGACCGCGCCCACGGCGCGCCCGGAGGCGACGCCGGCGTTGCGCGAGCTGCGGCCGGTGCTGCGGCCGCTGGCGCTGCTCTACCTGGCCGTCGTGACCCGCTCCGCCGTCTCCTACGGCTTCATGACCTTCCTGCCCATGTACCTGCACGGGCTCGGCTACCCGGTCGCCTTCGGCGGCACCGCGCTCACCGCCTACCTGGCGCTCGGCGCGCTGGGCGGCTTCGCCGGCGGCTGGCTGGCCGAGCGCGTCGGCGGGCGCCGCGTGGTGGTGCAGTCCTTCGTCGGCGCCATCCCGCTCTTCCTCGCCTTCCTCGTGCTGCCGACCCTCCCCGGGCTGATCTGCCTCGTCGCCGGCTCCTTCGTCCTGCAGGGCTCGCAGCCGGTGAACGTGGTGCTCGGGCAGGAGCTGGCGCCGCGGCACTCCTCGACCATCTCGAGCCTGCTCATGGGGGCCGCGTGGGGCGTGGGGGCGCTGGTGGTCGCGCCCGTCGGCATGCTGGCCGACGCCTTCGGCCTGCGCGTCGGCCTGGCCGCGCTCACCGCCGTGCTGCTGCCGGGTCTGCTGTGCGCGCTGGCGCTGCCGGCGCCGCGGCAGGCGGCCGCCCCGGTGGAGGCCCCGGACGCCTGAGGACGCGCCGGCGCCGAACGACGCGGCCCGCCCCGGGGGGCGGGCCGTCCGTCGGGGGCGCGGTGGCGGTCGTTACTTCCGCGCGCGCTTCGCCCCGAACAGGGAATCGAGGTAGGCGGCGACCTCGGCGCGCACCACGCCGGGCAGGATCTGCCGGACCTTGGCCTGCACCTCGGCGCGCACCTTGCCGGTCAGGTCGCCGCGGATGGGGACGGTCACGGTGGCCGCTCCGCCGCGCCGGCGGGTGAGCCCGGTCTTCTTGCGCCACGAGTAGTAGGTCACCGGCGTGACGCCGAACCGCTTCTGGATCTGCAGGGCGGTCAGGTTCTCCGCCTGGGCGGCCGCGAGGATCTTCGCCCGCTCGGCCGCGGTGTACTGCACGCGCTTCTTGCGCTTCTTCTTCGCCATGACTCCTCCGTTCCGAGGGAGGGTGGTGGATATCGACATCGGACGACGCCCATCAAGACACAACCGGCCGTGGGAATCAATGTGATTCATCACGAATTGACTTCCGCTTGATATGGGGCCGGGTTCAGCCGACGAAGAGGAAGTCGCTTCCTTCCGCCATCCCGGACCACGTCAGCGCCTCCCGCCAGCGCCGACGCGCCGTCGCCGCACCGAATACCAGCAGGAGGGGCGGGCGCAGGAGGCCGGCCGGACGCGGCGCCGGTCCCGGCCGCCCGCGCGCCAGGGCGCGCACCCGCAGGCCGCGGGCGGCCAGCGCCGCGGACCAGCGCTCGAGGCCCGCGCCGACGGCGACGAGGCCGACGTCGCGCCGGCCGCGCAGCAGGCCGCGGCCGAGCCAGTGAAGCTGCATGGCGAGGATGCGCTCGCGCGAGAAGGCGGGGTCGCGCCAGGTGGCGCTGGCCGGGTGCTGGCGCCAGGCGTAGAGCACGCGCGGCAGCTTGGCGAAGCGCGCGCCCGCCCCGAGCAGCCGCAGCCACAGGTCCACGTCCTCGGGCCAGCCGCGGTCCACCCAGCCGCCCGCGCGCTCGACGGCGTCGCGGCGCAGCAGGGCGGTGGCGTGGGCGAGCGGGCTCTCGACCAGCACCTCGCGCGCGATCTCCTCGTGCGTGAGCAGGGCGTTGTGCCACGCCGCCCAGCGGCGCATGCCGGGCCGCACCGCGGCGGCGGGGAACAGGCGCAGGCGCGTGCCCAGCACCGCCACGCCGGGCCGGGCGCGGAGGAACTCGAGCTGCGCGGCGAACCGCTCGCGGTGCGAGAGGTCGTCGGCGTCGTGCCGGGCGAGCAGCGGGGCGCCGCGCGCGGCAGCCCCCGGCGCGGCGTGCGGACCACCCGCAGGCGCGGCTCGCGCGCGGCGGTCCGCTCGAGCCGCTCGCCCGAGCCGTCGGTCGAGCCGTCGTCCACCGCCACGACCTCGAAGTCGCGGAAGGTCTGGCGCCACAGCGAGGCGAGCGAGGCGTCGAGCCACGGCGCCGCGTCGCGCACGGGCAGGAGCACGGAGAGCGCGGGCACGCGCGCACGGTAGCGGGCCGCCCGGGCGGCGGCAACCGCGGGCTGGCGCGGGGCGCGGGGAGAACCTAGACTCCGGCACGTCAGCATTCCCGCAGGACCCGACGGACGCCAGCCGGCCGCGGACCCGCGCAGGCGGGCGTCCCGGCCGCGGAGGAACCATGAGCGACAAGCCCCCGGCCGCACCCGGCCCCGCCGTGAGCCGCGCCGTCCTGAAGCTCGAGACCGTGGAGGGCACGGGCATGCGCTTCGCCGTGCGGGCGGGCGAGCACGCCTTCCTGCTCGACAGCGGCCCGGAGGCCGAGGGGCCGAGCCCGATGCAGACGGTCATGGCCGCGCTCGGCGGCTGCACGGCGATGGACGTCATCAGCATCCTGCGCAAGATGCGCCAGGCGGTGACCGGCTACGAGGTCGAGGTCGTCGGCGAGCGCCGCACCGACCAGCACCCGAAGGTGTTCACCCGCCTCGAGGTCGTGCACCGCGTGCGCGGGCGGGGCCTCAATGCGGCCTCGGTCGCCGAGGCGATCCGGCTCAGCGACGAGAAGTACTGCTCGGTCCACGCCATGCTGGGGGCGGCGGTCGCGATCACGAGCCGCTTCGAGATCGAGGAGGGCTGAGCCGTGGACGGCTTCCGGGTCGAGCGGGACAGCCTGGGCGAGATGCGGGTGCCCGCCGCGGCGCTCTACGGGCCGCAGACCCAGCGGGCGGTGGAGAACTTCCCGGTGTCGGGCGAGCCGATGCCGGCGGAGTTCCTGCACGCCCTCGGGCTCGTGAAGCAGGTGGCGGCGCGGGTGAACGCCGAACTGGGCCTGCTGGACCCGGACGTGGCCCGGGTCATCGCCGAGGCGGCGGGCGAAGTGGCCGCGGGCCGCTGGGACGCCGAGTTCCCGGTGGACGTCTTCCAGACCGGCAGCGGCACCAGCACGAACATGAACGCCAACGAGGTCGTCGCCCGACGCGCGGCGCAGCTGCTCGGCCGCGCGGTGCACCCCAACGACCACGTGAACCTCGGGCAGAGCAGCAATGACGTGATCCCCGCCGTGCTCCACGTCGCGGCGGTGCTGGGCCTCGAGCGCGAGCTGATTCCCACGCTGCGGCACCTGCACGAGGCGCTGGCGGCCAAGGCCCGGGAGTGGGACCACGTCGTCAAGACGGCGCGCACCCACCTGATGGACGCCACGCCCATCCGGCTCGGGCAGGAGTTCTCGGGCTACGCCTCGCAGGTCGAGCACGGCATCGCGCGGCTCGAGGCGGTGCTGCCCGACCTGCGCGAACTGGCCATCGGCGGCACGGCGGTGGGCACCGGGCTCAACACCCACCCGGAGTTCGCGCGGCGCGTGGCGGCGGCGCTGTCGCGCGAGACCGGCACGGAGTTCCGCGAGGCGGCCAACCACTTCGAGGCGCAGGCGGCGCAGGACGCCGCCGCCTGGGCCAGCGGCGCGCTCAACACGGTGGCCGCGAGCCTGATGAAGATCGCCAACGACGTGCGCCTGATGAACTCGGGCCCGCGCTGCGGCCTGGCCGAGGTCGCCCTGCCGGCGGTGCAGCCGGGCTCGAGCATCATGCCCGGCAAGGTGAACCCGGTCCTCTGCGAGTCGGTGATCCAGGTCGGCGCCCAGGTGATGGGCCACCACGTGGCGATCACGGTGGGCGCCCAGTGGGGCCAGCTCGACCTGAACACCATGCTGCCGCTCATCGCGCGGAACCTGCTCGAGAGCGTCCGCCTGCTGGCGAACGTCTCGCGCCTGTTCGCCGACAAGGCGATCGCCGGGCTCGTCGCCGACGAGGCGGCCTGCCGCGCCTACGTCGAGATCTCGCCCAGCATGGCCACCGCGCTCAACCCGCTCGTCGGCTACGACCGCGCGGCGGAGATCGCCAAGCGCGCCTTCCGCGAGCGCCGGCCGGTGCGCGAGCTGGCGCGCGAGATGACCGATCTGACCCCGGAGCAGATCGAGCGGGCGCTCGACCCGCGGCGGCAGACCGAGCCGGGGCTCGAGCCGGCGCCCGCGGCCCCGGGGGCGCCGGCTCGAGC